>CAZJGP010000026.1:0-26986 GCA_964545595.1 uncultured Flavobacteriaceae bacterium
ACAATATGTATCGCAAAATGTAGCAGCTACAACTTGGACTGAATTAGAAGGAGAAAAACAAAACTCTTTAAATCAAATAAAAGTAATGTTGGCATCGGCTTACCGTAGTCATTTTGATCATGAAGATATAAATAACCTTATTGATTTTTATGAGTCGCCTGCAGGAAGACAATACAAAGTAGATCCAGTACAATTATCTGAAGAGCAAAAAGATCAAATAACACTTTTTTATCAATCGGAAACTGGTAAAAAATTAAAACAACAGAGTGTTTCTTTAAACGAAATGGTTGGTCAAATAAGCCAATCTTGGAGTACACAGTTGTATTTAAGTATGAAAGAAAAATTAGCTGCTAAAGGGCATCAAATATAATTGTTACTCTAAAGTTAACTTAGCTAAATAATCATAATGTTCGCCTGTGTGTATTAACTCACAGGCGAATCCATTTACAGCTGCAGCTCTTTGTAGTGTATTGTAATCAACATATAACCAATCAAAGACTTCAGAGGTTTTATTGTTGTAACTTAATTGGTATTGCATTTCTCCATAATAACCCTGTGCGGCATCTACCCAATATTCACCATCTTCATTTTCGAATAAATAAATTAAATCGGTTGAGTCTAATAATATTTGTCCGTTTTTAGATATTAAGGTTTTTAAATGTTCGAAAAAAGTATTAAAATTATTAAGTGTACCAACAATACCACTTCCGTTCATTAGCATTAAAATAGTATCATACTTACCACTATGTTGGTAAAAATCTTGAATATGAGCGTTGGTTATTCCTTGTGCTTTACAAATTTCAATTGCTCCTGTAGAGGTATCTATAGCGGTAACTTCTAATTTCTTATTATTTTGTAAAAATAATGAATGGCTACCTGCACCACAACCAACATCAAGAGTAGTTCCTTTAGATAAGTCCATTGCCATTTGTTCAATAGTAGGCATGTCTTCATACTTTCTAAATAAATAAGGAACAGGAATTTCATCATCGTCAAAATCTGAAGAAAGTACCTTTATAGAAATATCTTTTTTTGTATGGAAATAGTCACTAATTGCATGACCAAAAATATCGTGTAGCATAGTTTGCAAAGTTAGGGTTTTATTGTAGTAAATAAATAGGATTAATGAATATGCATATTCAAAATTATTTCAAATAAGCGAACAGCTAGTATTTACTATTTTTAATGAATTACCTTTGTACTATGCAAAAAGAAATAGACGGATTAAAGAAGAAAGCTAAAGAAAATCAAAAAGCTAATAAAAAGTTTTTAGATGGCTTAAAAAAGAAGCCGCCTAAACAATTGGATGTAATGATGAAAGATTTACATACGAAAGCATTTAACACTATTGATTGTTTAGAGTGCGCTAATTGTTGCAAAACTACTTCGCCTATTGTTACTGATAAAGACACAGAACGTATTGCAAAACATCTTAAAATGAAAGCTCATGCTTTTGAAGATCGTTACTTAAGAGTAGATGAGGATGGAGATAGGGTTTTTAAAACTGCTCCATGTGAATTTTTAGCTGCGGATAATTATTGTTTAATATATGATGTAAGACCAAAAGCTTGTTCAGAATATCCACATACAAATAGAAAGAAGTTTCATTTGTTAAATAAAATAACATTAGAAAATACAGCTATTTGCCCTGCAACATACCAGATTGTAGAAAAGTTAAAAAGTAAATTAATAAAACCAGCTAAAGAGCAAAGAACAGGTCGATAATTTAATTATTGTTTTTAAAATATTTCTTATCAGCCCAAAATGTTCCAAAAGGTATAATTGAACATAATAAAATTATAGCCAATTTTTTAGAAGACCATTTAAATTCTACCTTTAGAAAAATAGCAAAAACAACATAAGCTAAAAACAGTACTCCATGGATCATACCAACACTTTTGTTGGCTGCAGGGTAATCTAAAATATATTTTAAAGGCATTGTAATAAACAATATTACTAAAAAAGATAAACCTTCTAAAAAACTTAATATACGGAAATTCTTAATCATGCAGTAAATATAGTAATACTACTAATATTTAATAAACCTTTTAATAATAGTTTTTGTATCGGTTTTAACTCTTATAAAATAAATTCCAGAGCTTAAGTTATTAAGAGCAATAGTTTTATTTGATTCATTTTTAATAGAACTAACAATTACTTGGTTTCCTATGCCATCATATACAGATAAACTGGCTTTAATTTCTTCATTAAATTTTATGCTAATTTCATTATTAGCAGGATTCGGAGATATATGAAAATCAAAAGTAGGTTTGCTACTAGGTGTACTTATAGCGTTAAAATGATACACTGAATTATTAGCTGAACTATTAATAAAAAAGAACAGATTAATAAAAAAAGTAACAAAGAAAACAGCTTTCTTCCACATAATAGATTATCCATTAAGGATACAACAAATAGTTTTTTCTTGTAATTTTAAAAGCATCTAAGTCTTTTTTCCAACTAGCTTCAATTTCATTAATAGAAAGACCTTGCTTTATTTGGTTTTGCAAAGTAGCATTACCAGCAAGTTTATTAAAAAATGAATTAAAAAAAGTAGTTTTGTTATCTATAGATTTATATGCATTTAGAATCCAAGTAAAGTTAAGCTTTTTTTGAGTGTTAATTTCCCGTAAATCAGTTCCGTAACATAATTTATTGTTAAATTTCGGATTATGTGCACCTAAATTAGGTTTAGGTGTAAATTTAAAATCTTTTTTTGGTAATTCAGGAGAACCGTAAATTTGAAATTGCATATCAGTTCCTCGACCAACACTAATTTTTGTTCCTTCAAATAAACATAAACTAGGATATAAATTTATAGCTATATCATTAGGTAGGTTAGGAGAGGGCTTAATTGGTAAAGAATAAGGAGTGTTATGGGTGTAATTTTTTAAATTGATTATTTCTATATCACACATTACACCATTAGCTAACCATTTTTCTCCATTAATCATTTGTGCATATTCTCCTATAGTCATTCCATGAACAATAGGAATAGGGTGTAAGCCAACAAAACTTTTATAATTTAAATCTAAAACAGGACCATCAACATAATGTCCATTAGGGTTAGGGCGGTCTAAAATTAAAATAGGAATATCTGCTTCTGCGCAAGCTTCCATTACATAATGTAAAGTAGATATATAAGTGTAAAAGCGAGCGCCAACATCTTGTATATCAAAAATTATTAAATCTAAACCTTCTAACATTTTATCATTAGGCTTTTTGTTTTTTCCGTAAAGAGAAATAATAGGTAATCCTGATTTAATATCAATACCATCTTTTATAACCTCGCCAGCATCTGCTGTTCCTCTAAAACCATGTTCAGGAGCAAAGACTTTTTTTATATTTATATCATGACTTTGTAAAGTATCTACTAAATGAATTGCTTTGCGTTCTTTATTAAAAATTACCGATGTAGGGTTGCTAACAATGGCAATTTGTTTGTCTTTTAATAGATTTAGATAACGTTCGGTTTGTTGTGCACCAGTGTATATACTATCTTTTGGTTCAACTTGGTTAATATTAAGTTCTATTTGCGAAGTTGTTTTGGTAGAAACAGTTTTTTTTCCGCATGAAAGTAATGGTATTACAAGTATTAATAGTGTATTTTTGAAATATCTAAACTTAGTTTTATACATTGAATTTCGAGTATTTTATAGCAAAGCGACTTATTAAACAAAAGTCATACAAAAACAACATTACATCGCCTGTAGTACGTATAGCAATTATAGCTATAGCACTTGGTATGGTAATGATGTTAATATCAATTGCTACCGGTGTTGGTTTACAGCGAAAGATACGAGAAAAAATTGCCTTGTTTAATGGTCATATCGAAATATCTAATTTTGATAATAATTTAAGCCAAGTTTCAGTAAAACCAATTAACACTCAACAAAGTTTTTATCCTGATTTTAAAGAAGTACCAGATGTTAACCATATACAAGGGGTAGCAACTAAAGCAGGAATAATAAGAACAGAGACCGATTTTGAAGGGGTTATAGTAAAAGGTGTTGGGATTGATTATGATTGGACTAATATTACGGAGTATATAAAAGAAGGACGTTTACCAGATTATGCTAATAAATTAAATTCAGAAATTATAATATCTGAATACTTAGCAAAGCGTTTAGGTTTTAAGTTAGAAGATAAGGTGGTTACTTATTTTCTGAAAAACGAAGTGAAATTTAATATAAGATCTTTTAAAATAGTAGGTATATACAACTCGGGTTACGAAGATTTTGATAAAGCTTACCTATTTACTGATATTAGGCATATTCAACGTTTAAATAAATGGAAAAAAGATCAAGTAGGGTCGTTTGAAGTTTTTATAGATGACTTTGATAATATTACCACAACAAACATTAATGTTTATGATAATATTCCGTCAGATTTAGATAGTAATTCAATAGTGGATAAATATGCTAACATTTTCCAATGGTTAGATTTATTTGATTTAAACATAGCAGGTATTATAGGAATAATGATTTTAATAGCAGGTATAAATATGATTACTGCAATTTTGGTACTTATTCTTGAAAGAACACAACTTATAGGAATGCTCAAAGCAATGGGTAGTACCAATAAAAGCGTTCGTAAAATATTTATGTATAATGCTACTTATATTATTTTAAAAGGTCTTTTTTGGGGGAATGTATTAGGTTTAGTTTTATTAGGAGCACAGTACTTCTTTAAAATTATAAAATTAAATCCGAGTAACTATTATGTTAATTACGCTCCTGTTTACATAACATTAAAGCACGTTATAATGTTAAATTTAGGAACGTTAATATTATGTGTAATTATGTTATGGGTACCTTCTTATATTATTACCAAAATAGTGCCTGTAAAAGCAATTAAATTTCAGTAAAATTTTAAAAAATTAGAATTTAGATTGTAAAAATCTAGAGCATTTTCTTTAGTAATTAAATAAGGAGGTGTTAGTGTTTTTTTTGAAAAACCTCTTTTACCTTTTAAATACTGAATAGCATAAATAATACTAGTTTTTCCAATCATATTTGGGCCATTCATAGCAGTAAAACCATAAAAATTAGATTCTATTATATATTTTAGGACCTCTTTTTGATCATCAGCAGCCGAGACTATCAATATATCATTTGTTTTGCCAGTTTCTATTAATTGGTTCATTCCACCTAAAACACATACGTCCGATTCAGCAATAATTACATTAACATCTTTATTAGCCTCTAACATTTTAGAAATTGCTTTTTTGCTTCCCTCATAAGACCAATTGGTAAAATATTAAGAAACAATATTGAAATTAGTTTTTCCAAGAGTATTTAATTGATAGTTTATTAGCCCTTGAAGTACAGCGTCTTTTCTTTCTCTTCCAACAGGATTATCTTTGGTACCGCTTAATAAAACAATATTCATTTTTATAGAGTCCATTTACTAACAAATTTTCCGTTTATATGATTGTTAGATTGAGTATTAGTAACATAATTTGCTGATTTGTTTATAGAGCCATCAATTATAAGCACAGGAATACCAATTGCTTCGGCATTTTTAGTTGCAGCTAAAAGTGTTTTTGGGTTTTTAGGATTTAATAAAAGAATATCTATTCCTTGAATAATCATATCATTAATATCATCTATTTGTTTCTGAGGGTTGTCTTCTGCATTAGTGTAAATAAATTCTAAATCATTTTTTAAAGTGGTTTCTTTTAAACTATTAAGTAATGCTTTATAATAAGGAGCAGTTAAAGAAGGAGACGAATAGCCATTTTTTTTATCAGAAATAGATGCGTTTTTATCATAACCATATTCTTCTTTAGAAGAAGAATTACAATTAATAAAAATCAATGAAAAAATTAAAAATAAATTAAATTTAAGTACTCTAAAAAAAACTTTTTTATTCCTGTTAAATAGTTGAAAGCCTTATATATAAAATCTAAATTAAATAATTTAGTTGTAAAAACACACATTGAAATACAATTGTTAAATTATTTAAAAAAATGATCACCTATATAATAGGCTTTAATCAGATAAAAACAACTATATTTGCATGCAATTAAATTATTAATTGCCATGACAGCACACGAATCAAAAATTGTTGGAGAAGGTTTAACCTATGACGACGTTCTTTTAGTCCCAGCATTTTCAGATATTCTTCCTCGCGAAGTAAGTACACACACAAAGTTTACTAGAAACATAACTATCAATATCCCTATTTTATCAGCGGCTATGGATACAGTTACCGAATCGAGTATGGCAATAGCTATGGCACGAGAAGGTGGAATTGGTGTGTTACATAAAAACATGACAATTGAGCAACAAGCTACTGAAGTTCGTAAAGTAAAAAGAGCAGAAAGCGGTATGATTATCGACCCTGTAGTTTTACATGTAGACTCTTTGATTGGTGATGCTAAAAAAAGCATGAAAGAATACCGAATAGGAGGTATTCCAATAGTAGATAACGATAACAAGTTAGTAGGTATTGTTACTAATCGTGATTTACGTTTTGAGAAAAATTTAGAGCGCCCGGTTGCTGAAGTAATGACTAAAGATAATTTAGTTACAGTTGCAGAAGGAACAAGCTTAAAAGAAGCAGAAGTTATTCTTCAGAATAAAAAAATAGAAAAATTACCAGTAGTAGCTAAAGATAATACTCTAGTAGGTTTAATTACTTTTAGAGATATTACTAAGCTAACGTTAAAGCCGAATGCAAATAAAGATAGTTTTGGTCGTTTACGAGTAGCTGCAGCATTAGGTGTTACAGCAGATGCTGTTGAACGTGCAAGTGCATTAGTTGCAGTTGGTGTAGATGCTGTAATTATAGATACTGCTCACGGTCATACTAAGGGTGTGGTTGAGGTTTTAAAAGCAGTTAAAAAAGAATTCCCTGAATTAGATGTAGTAGTAGGTAATATTGCTACTGCTGAAGCAGCTAAATATTTAGTAGAAGCAGGAGCAGATGCTATAAAAGTAGGTATTGGACCAGGTTCTATTTGTACAACTCGTGTTGTTGCAGGGGTAGGTTTTCCTCAGTTTTCAGCAGTGTTAGAAGTTGCAGCCGCAATTAAAGGTTCTGGTGTTCCAGTTATTGCAGATGGAGGTATTCGTTATACTGGTGATATACCAAAGGCAATTGCTGCTGGTGCAGACTGTGTAATGTTAGGTTCATTATTAGCAGGTACAAAAGAATCTCCAGGAGAAACAATTATATACGAAGGAAGAAAATTTAAGTCTTACCGTGGTATGGGGTCTGTAGAAGCTATGAATAAAGGTTCTAAAGATCGTTACTTCCAAGATGTAGAAGATGATATTAAAAAATTAGTTCCAGAAGGAATTGTAGGTCGTGTAGCTTATAAAGGTGAGTTGCATGAAAGTATTCATCAATTTGTTGGAGGGCTTAGAGCAGGTATGGGTTACTGTGGTTCTAATTCAATTGAAAAGTTAAAAGAAACTGGTAAATTCGTTAAAATTACGGCTAGTGGAATTAACGAAAGTCATCCGCATGATGTAACTATTACAAATGAATCTCCTAACTATTCTAGATAAGAGATATTTTAAAATAAGTTATAAAAAAAGCCAAAATCAATTAATTGATTTTGGCTTTTTTGTTTATACTAATAATGGTAATTCTATTTATTTAAAATATCAGCAATATTTGGTTTAAAGTAGTTAGGGCCTTTTAAGACTTTTCCATCTTCACGATAAATAGGTTGTCCGTCTTCTCCTAATTTACTCATATTACTACGCTGAATTTCATTAAATACTTCTTCAATTTTATCTTGCATACCATGTTCAATAATAGTTCCACATAAAATGTAAAGCATATCACCTAAAGCATCTGCAACTTCAACAAGGTCATTATTTTTAGCAGCTTCTAAATACTCTTGATTTTCTTCTTGCATTAAGTTAAAACGAAGTTCATTTTTGTCTTTTCCTAAATCAGCTTTAGGAGTTTTTCTATATCCTATTTTATATGCAGTATGAAATTCTTTTACAGCATTAATTTTATCTTTCATAATAGTATTTTAATATCAATCGCTTAATTTTGCTTAAAATAAAACAAACTATGTTTAGTACCAAGCAACTTATTTTTGCAGCCTGTTTTTTTGTGACTTTCGTAATATTTATGATCTTTAGTTACCGTAAAGATATTATGACACACAAAAAGTACTATAAAGGAAGTGTTTGGATAGTTGTATTTTTTATTTCTTTTATTTTATTTCTTTTCGGATTAAAAACGTATTTAAATTTTTAATCTTTATTGGAAAGTAAAGTTTACAAAAATTCCACGCGTCTCTAACCCTTCAATAGAAGATGTAAATTGACTGTTAGGGTTTTCATCAGGGACTAATTCGTCTGTTAAAGAAAACACTCCTCTAACTGATGGAGTAAATTTAAAGTATGGCAAGAAAAAATCGATACCAAAACCTAGCTCATAAGAAAAGTAATTAGTCTTAGTTCTAAACTGGCCAGATTCATTATCATCAGGGTTATCTTCGTTACTAGATAAATTAATAGAGGTAGATACTCCTCCAACAATAAATGGCTTAAAATTATTTAATCTTTTTGTAGAAACTTTAAGTAGTAAAGGTATATGCACAGCAGTAGTTTCAACTTCACGAATACGATCATTAGTACTAGTCACGTTAGGGAATGCAATTTCACGAGTGTTAAATACTACACCAGGTTCAATACGTAAATCTATGTAATCATTAATTCTCATGTTACCTATTAAACCTACATTAAAACCTGTAGATTTAGCAATTATTATATCTTGTCTTTCATTAGGAAGAAGTGCTCTTTCTTCAACAAAATTAATATCAAAATCTAATGAGTTAAAACCTAGATAGTATCCCCATCTAAATTTTTGTTTATCATGGTTTTCTCTATTTAATAAACGTTCTTCAGAGAATATTTTTTGTGCATTTATTTGTTGGGCACAAGTAATAAGTAAAATTAAAGCTATAAACTTTTTCATATTTTATTTGCTAGCAGTATAAATAGTAGCCACTCCAAATGTTTGTGGTCTATCTTCAATGTTATTAAACCCTATTTTCTTTAAAATATTGTTGAATTTAATTCCATAAGGAAAAGAAGCAGCACTTTCGCTTAAATAAGCATAGGCAACTTTGTCTTTAGAAAATAATTTACCTATTAAAGGCAGTATTTTAGTAGAGTAAAAATTGTAACCTTGTTTAAATGGTGTTTTAGTAGGAATTGAAGTTTCAAGAACCACAAAAATACCTCCGGGTTTTAATACTCTATATATTTCAGAAAGACCTTGTTCTAAGTTTTCAAAATTTCTAACACCAAAAGAAACTGTAATAGCATTAAAGTGATTGTCTGGGTAATCAATTTTTTCACCATCACCTAATACCATTTTAATAGTATTGTCTAGTTTTTTAGCAGTAACTTTTTCTTTACCAACATCAAGCATTCCTGCTGAAATATCTAAGCCTATAATTTCAGAAGCTCCGGTTCTTACTAGGTTTATAGCTAAATCACCAGTTCCTGTTGCAACATCTAAAACGCGTTCAGGTTTTTTTTCGCTAACTAGTTTTACAACTTTATTACGCCATTTTATATCAATACCAAATGAAATTACACGGTTTAAACCATCATAATGACCAGAAATTGTATCGAACATAGTAGCAACTTGTTCTTTTTTACTAGCTGTAGAATCTTTATAAGGAGTTACTTTTTCAGACATAAAAAAAATTTAAACAAATATAGAGAATTTGCTTTCGGATGACCTATTAAATTTAGCAGCTTTTTGAAGCTAACTGTTTTTGTATTTATTATATCTTTGCTCCTGCATTAAAATGATGCTGTATTTTATTACGGCACTTTTAAAAATATTTAATTGCATGAAAATTATTATTGCTGGAGCAGGTGAGGTAGGTTTTCATTTGGCTAAATTATTGTCATTTGAATCACAAGATATTACACTTATAGATTTAGATAAAGATGCATTAGCATATGCAGAAAACCATTTAGACATTCGAGCAGTAAAAGGTAATGCTACATCTATTAGTGTTTTAAAAAATGCAAATGTTGGTAATGCCGATTTAATTATTGCGGTAACAGGTGTTGAAACAGCTAATATTACTATTTGTGTTTTAGCAAACCAATTAGGCGTAAAGCAATCAATTGCAAATATTTCTAATCCTGAGTTTATTGAAAACGAAGAAGAAATAGGTTTTGAAAAATTTGGAATAGACGAATTAATATCGCCAGAAAATTTAGCAGCTAATGAAATTAATTTGCTGTTAAATCAATCTGCTTTCGAAGATACTTACGAATTTGAAAACGGAGCATTAACCATGGTAGGAACGCATCTTTCTGCCGAGGCACCATTTGTAGGAAAAACAGTTCAAGAAGCAGCTGAATTTTTTCCAGAACTTCATTTTGTTCCTATTGCAATTCAAAGAGAAGGTACCCACTTTACAATTATTCCACGAGGAGCTACTCTTTTTAAAGAAGGAGATCATGTGTATTTTATTACTGCCGAAGATGGAGTAGATGAATTGTGTAAATTGACAGGAAGAGAAAAAGCTAAGATTAAAGATGTAATGATTCTTGGAGGAAGTAAAATTGGAGCAAAAGCTACTAAAGACTTGTCTGAAGATCGTTTTAATATAAAATTAGTTGAAAAAAATGCGGAAAAAGCATTTGATTTAGCCGATAATTTACCAAAAGCACTTGTTATTAATGGCGATGGTCGTAATGTAGAGTTGTTAGAAGAAGAAAATCTTCATGATATGGACGCTTTTGTGGCGGTTACGGATAATTCTGAAACCAACATTATGTCTTGCTTAATAGCAAAATCAAAAGGAGTTGGTAAAACAATTGCCTTAGTTGAAAATATGGATTATTTTCAATTATCACACTCTATAGGAGTTGATACGTTGATTAATAAAAAATTAATGGCAGCCAATTCTATATTCCGTCATATTCGTAGAGGAGAAGTTTTAGCAATGACTAAGCTTAATAATATGAATGCTGAATTGTTAGAATTTGAAGTAAAGAAAACTTCAGAAGTAGCAAATACCATAATAAAAGATATCGATTTTCCAAGATCAGCAATTATTGCCGGTGTAGTTAGAGAAAACAAAGGTATTATAGCTTTAGGTAATTTTAAAATAACGCCTGGCGATAAAGTGGTGGTTTGTTGTTTGCCAAAATCAATTGTTCAAGTAGAAAAATTATTTGTATAGATGCCTAAATTAAATTACAAAATTATATTTTTCATACTAGGGTTACTGTCATTATGTAATGGTGGTTTTATGTTAATAGCAGCCTTTATTAGTTTTTTGTATAAAGATGGTGTAACAATACAAATTGCACTAGCAGCACTACTAACTGCGTTTACAGGGTTAGCTTTCATGTTTTTTACTAGAGAGCACCGTAAAGAGTTAGGTAAACGAGAAGGATATATAGTAGTAACTTTTGGTTGGATCTTTATGTCTTTTAGTGGAACGTTACCCTATATTTTTACAGGAGCTATACCAGATTTTACAAATGCTTTTTTTGAAACCATATCAGGGTATACTACCACAGGAGCTTCTGTAGTAGATAATATAGAAGGTTTGCCTTACGGAATTCTGTTTTGGCGAAGTTTAACCCATTGGATAGGTGGTATGGGTATTATTGTTCTTGCAATTGCTATTTTACCATTATTAGGAATAGGAGGTATGCAGCTTTTTGCAGCCGAAGCACCAGGGCCAAGTGCCGATAAGTTGCACCCACGAATTACAGATACAGCTAAACGCTTATGGTTAATATATGTTGGTTACACAGTAGCGCAAACTATATTATTAAAATTAGCGGGTATGAATTTGTTTGATGCTATGAATCATGCTTTAAGTACGCTTTCTACAGGAGGGTTTTCAACCAAAAACGCAAGTGTTGCCTATTGGAATGATAATCCATTAATTCAATGGATCATTATATTGTTTATGTTTTTAGCAGGAGCAAATTTTGTGTTAAGTTATTTTGCTTTTAAGGGTAAAATACAAAAAGTACTTAAAGATGAAGAATTTAAGTATTATGCAGTTTTCACCTTGTTCTTTTCTGTTATAGCAGGTCTTATTATATATTTTCAAGCAGATCCTTCAATTAGTATTATTGAACATCCAATGGTTTGGGGAAAAGCAGAAAGTGCTTTTAGGCATGCTATTTTTCAAGTACTAGCAGTTGTAACTACAACGGGTTTTGTAAGTGCTGACTATACCATGTGGACACCCTTTTTAACAGTATTGTTCTTTGGTTTAATGTTTTCAGGTGGTTCTGCAGGTTCGACCTCAGGTGGTATTAAAGTAGTTAGGCATATGATAACCATAAAAAATGGTTTTATGGAATTTAAAAGAACACTACATCCTAATGCCATTTTACCAGTACGTTATAATACAAGAGCAGTAACTCGTGAAATTGTATTTACTATACTAGGATTTTTTATACTGTATATGCTTTCTTTTATTATTGGAGCATTAGTTTTAGGAATGTTAGGTCTTGATTTTCAAACAGCCATTGGTGGAGCAGCAACTTCGTTAGGTAACGTTGGCCCAGGTTTAGGTCAATTGAGTCCGGTAAATAATTTTAACTCATTACCTAATTTAGGTAAGTGGTGGTGTGCTTTCTTAATGCTTATAGGTAGGTTAGAGCTTTTTACTGTTTTAATTTTATTCACACCTTTCTTTTGGAGGAATAGATAATTAAGTAGATTGAATAACATATAATATTTAAAGCCTTTATCATTAAATAATGGTAGAGGCTTTTTATTTCGTGGGCGTTCCCCTGTGGGTCGGGCTTTCACTACTCAATCTTTCCACTACGTTCCAAGGATTTCAAACAAGCCGTTCAATCCCTAACGAAATTAATAAAGATTAGTTTTAGGTGGTTTTGTTATTTAAAAATTCAATCTTAATCCAATTTTAATAACAAGGTTAAAAGACTTTAAACAAGGATTAAGTGTGTTTTTTGTTTGTGATTTATTGATAAACGGTTACATTCGCGTTATAACTAAATAAATATTTTACTATGAAAAAAATTACAGTACTATTAGGTTTGGCTTTTTTAGCATTTTCTTGTTCATCTGATGATGATGGATCTTCTCCAGAAGATTTAGTGGGTGTTTGGCAATTTACAGAAAGAACAATAGATGGTGTTTTAGATGAAGATATAGATGGTTGTACATTAGAGGAAACAATTACTTTTACAGAAGATGAATTTATAGATAGTAACTATGAATTAAATAATGGTGTATGTGAATTTGTTGAACAAGATGTAGACCCTTATACAGCATCTAGCACTACTATAACGTTCGATTTTAGTGATGAAGACGAAGAAGAAATGTTAACTACTGTTTCTTATTCTATTAATGGGCCCATTTTAATTATAAGTTTTGTTGATGAGTTAGAGGATAATGATGGGGAGTTAACAGGAGAAACAGAAGATATAGTGACTAGTTTTACAAGAGTAGAATAGTTTGTAATTCTATATAAAAGAACAAAACCACCTCAATTGAGGTGGTTTTGTTCTTTTATATAGAATTACAAACTATTCTACTCTTGTAAAACTAGTCACTATATCTTCTGTTTCTCCTGTTAACTCCCCATCATTATCCTCTAACTCATCAACAAAACTTATAATTAAAATGGGCCCATTAATAGAATAAGAAACAGTAGTTAACATTTCTTCTTCGTCTTCATCACTAAAATCGAACGTTATAGTAGTGCTAGATGCTGTATAAGGGTCTACATCTTGTTCAACAAATTCACATACACCATTATTTAATTCATAGTTACTATCTATAAATTCATCTTCTGTAAAAGTAATTGTTTCCTCTAATGTACAACCATCTATATCTTCATCTAAAACACCATCTATTGTTCTTTCTGTAAATTGCCAAACACCCACTAAATCTTCTGGAGAAGATCCATCATCATCAGATGAACAAGAAAATGCTAAAAAAGCCAAACCTAATAGTACTGTAATTTTTTTCATAGTAAAATATTTATTTAGTTATAACGCGAATGTAACCGTTTATCAATAAATCACAAACAAAAAACACACTTAATCCTTGTTTAAAGTCTTTTAACCTTGTTATTAAAATTGGATTAAGATTGAATTTTTAAATAACAAAACCACCTAAAACTAATCTTTATTAATTTCGTTAGGGATTGAACGGCTTGTTTGAAATCCTTGGAACGTAGTGGAAAGATTGAGTAGTGAAAGCCCGACCCACAGGGGAACGCCCACGAAATAAAAAGCCTCTACCATTATTTAATGATAAAGGCTTTAAATATTATATGTTATTCAATCTACTTAATTATCTATTCCTCCAAAAGAAAGGTGTGAATAAAATTAAAACAGTAAAAAGCTCTAACCTACCTATAAGCATTAAGAAAGCACACCACCACTTACCTAAATTAGGTAATGAGTTAAAATTATTTACCGGACTCAATTGACCTAAACCTGGGCCAACGTTACCTAACGAAGTTGCTGCTCCACCAATGGCTGTTTGAAAATCAAGACCTAACATTCCTAAAACTAATGCTCCAATAATAAAAGAAAGCATATACAGTATAAAAAATCCTAGTATAGTAAATACAATTTCACGAGTTACTGCTCTTGTATTATAACGTACTGGTAAAATGGCATTAGGATGTAGTGTTCTTTTAAATTCCATAAAACCATTTTTTATGGTTATCATATGCCTAACTACTTTAATACCACCTGAGGTCGAACCTGCAGAACCACCTGAAAACATTAAACCAAAGAACAATACTGTTAAAAAGGGTGTCCACATGGTATAGTCAGCACTTACAAAACCCGTTGTAGTTACAACTGCTAGTACTTGAAAAATAGCATGCCTAAAAGCACTTTCTGCTTTTCCCCAAACCATTGGATGTTCAATAATACTAATTGAAGGATCTGCTTGAAAATATATAATAAGACCTGCTATAACAGAAAAGAACAAGGTGAAAACTGCATAATACTTAAATTCTTCATCTTTAAGTACTTTTTGTATTTTACCCTTAAAAGCAAAATAACTTAACACAAAATTTGCTCCTGCTAAAAACATAAACAATATAATGATCCATTGAATTAATGGATTATCATTCCAATAGGCAACACTTGCGTTTTTGGTTGAAAACCCTCCTGTAGAAAGCGTACTTAAAGCATGATTCATAGCATCAAACAAATTCATACCCGCTAATTTTAATAATATAGTTTGCGCTACTGTGTAACCAACATATATTAACCATAAGCGTTTAGCTGTATCTGTAATTCGTGGGTGCAACTTATCGGCACTTGGCCCTGGTGCTTCGGCTGCAAAAAGCTGCATACCTCCTATTCCTAATAATGGTAAAATAGCAATTGCAAGAACAATAATACCCATACCACCTATCCAATGGGTTAAACTTCGCCAAAACAGAATTCCGTAAGGCAAACCTTCTATATTATCTACTACAGAAGCTCCTGTGGTAGTATACCCTGATATGGTTTCAAAAAAAGCATTTGTAAAATCTGGTATAGCTCCTGTAAAAATATAGGGTAACGTTCCACTAAAAGACATAAAGATCCAACCAAAAGTTACTACTATATATCCTTCTCGTTTACCTAACTCTTTACGGTGCTCTCTAGTAAAAAACATGAAAGCTAACCCTGTAAACGCAGTTAGTAGTGCTGCTAGTGCAATTTGTATTGTTACACCATCTTTATACAAAAAACTAATAAAGGCTGCTATTAACATAAAACCACCATTACATAATGACAGTAACCCTAGTATGAAAAATATAATTTTGTAATTTAATTTAGGCATCTATACAAATAATTTTTCTACTTGAACAATTGATTTTGGCAAACAACAAACCACCACTTTATCGCCAGGCGTTATTTTAAAATTACCTAAAGCTATAATACCTTTGTTTTCTCTAACTACACCGGCAATAATTGCTGATCTTGGAAAATCGATATCTTTTATTATGGTATTTGCTACTTCTGAAGTTTTCTTTACTTCAAATTCTAACAATTCAGCATTCATATTATTAAGCTTAGTCATTGCTAAAACTTCTCCTCTACGAATATGACGGAATATAGAATTGGCTGCCATTAATTTTTTATTAATCAACGTATCAACTCCTATAGAGTGTGATAATTGAAAATAATCCATATTTTCAACTAAGGCAATTGTTTTACCAACTCCTTTTGATTTTGCTATTAAGCAAGACATAATGTTGGTTTCAGAATTATCCGTAACCGCCACAAAAGCGTCCATATCATGAAGATTTTCTTCTTCTAACAACTCTACATTACGACCATCGCCATTAATAACAAGTGCTTTTGGTAAATTATCGGCTAAATCAAATGCTTTTTCCGCATTTTTTTCAACTAATTTTATATTAAAACGATCTTCAGACAAGTCTTTAGTAGCTTTTGCTCCAATTTTACTTCCTCCAAGAATCATTACATCTTTAATCTTAGCTTTTTCTCTTCCTGTCAATTTACACAATTCATCTACTCCATCTTCGGCAGTAATAAAATACACATGATCTCCTTCTTTAAAAAGAGTAGCTCCTCGTGGAATAATTGTAAAGTGGGTACCTTCTCTTTGAATTGCAATAGGAACAAAATGAAGTTCTGGAAAAAATTCAGCTGCTTCTTGAACTGTTTTTCCTACAAATGGTGCCTCGGCAGAAAGATGCGTTCCTACCATGGTTAATGCTCCGTTTTCAAATTCGTAAGTATCTTCGAAAGCAGATTGATTTAACAGCAAATTAATTTCATTAGCTGCTAAATTTTCTGGCGATATTAATTCGTCTATTCCAAATTTTTCAAAACCTATTTCTTCTTCGTTTTCAATAAACTCAGGATTAGAAATATTTGCAATTGATTGCTTTACGCCTAATTGGTTTGCTAAAACACAAATAGTAATATTAGCTGTTTCAACACCTGTTACCGCAATAATTAAATCGGCATTACCAACATTTGCATTTTTTAAAACACTAATAGATGTAGCATTACCTTTTACTGCTCGAATGTCTAAATGGTTTTCTGCATATGCTAATGCATCTTTATCTAAATCTATAAGTGTAATATCTTGTGATTCAAATGACAATAATTTAGCCAAATGAAAACCTACCTCACCTGCTCCAGCAATAATAATTTTCATGCAATTAAATATTTTTAAAAGTGCCGTAATAAAATACAGCATCATTTTAATGCAGGAGCAAAGATATAATAAATACAAAAACAGTTAGCTTCAAAAAGCTGCTAAATTTAATAGGTCATCCGAAAGCAAATTCTCTATATTTGTTTAAATTTTTTTTATGTCTGAAAAAGTAACTCCTTATAAAGATTCTACAGCTAGTAAAAAAGAACAAGTTGCTACTATGTTCGATACAATTTCTGGTCATTATGATGGTTTAAACCGTGTAATTTCATTTGGTATTGATATAAAATGGCGTAATAAAGTTGTAAAACTAGTTAGCGAAAAAAAACCTGAACGCGTTTTAGATGTTGCAACAGGAACTGGTGATTTAGCTATAAACCTAGTAAGAACCGGAGCTTCTGAAATTATAGGCTTAGATATTTCAGCAGGAATGCTTGATGTTGGTAAAGAAAAAGTTACTGCTAAAAAACTAGACAATACTATTAAAATGGTATTAGGTGATGGTGAAAAAATTGATTACCCAGACAATCACTTTAATGCTATTACAGTTTCTTTTGGTGTTAGAAATTTTGAAAACTTAGAACAAGGTCTTTCTGAAATATATAGAGTATTAAAACCCGGAGGTATTTTTGTGGTTCTTGAAACTTCAATTCCTACTAAAACACCATTTAAACAAGGTTACAATTTTTACTCTACTAAAATACTGCCTTTAATAGGTAAATTATTTTCTAAAGACAAAGTTGCCTATGCTTATTTAAGCGAAAGTGCTGCTTCTTTTCCTTATGGAATTAAATTCAACAATATTTTAAAGAAAATAGGGTTTAATAACATTGAAGATAGACCACAAACATTTGGAGTGGCTACTATTTATACTGCTAGCAAATAAAATATGAAAAAGTTTATAGCTTTAATTTTACTTATTACTTGTGCCCAACAAATAAATGCACAAAAAATATTCTCTGAAGAACGTTTATTAAATAGAGAAAACCATGATAAACAAAAATTTAGATGGGGATACTATCTAGGTTTTAACTCATTAGATTTTGATATTAATTTTGTTGAAGAAAGAGCACTTCTTCCTAATGAAAGACAAGATATAATAATTGCTAAATCTACAGGTTTTAATGTAGGTTTAATAGGTAACATGAGAATTAATGATTACATAGATTTACGTATTGAACCTGGTGTAGTATTTAACACTCGTGAAATTGCATTCCCTAACGTGACTAGTACTAATGATCGTATTCGTGAAGTTGAAACTACTGCTGTGCATATACCTTTACTACTTAAAGTTTCTACAAAAAGATTAAATAATTTTAAGCCATTTATTGTTGGAGGAGTATCTACCTCTATTAATTTATCTAGTAACGAAGATAACCCTGATGATAATGAATCTGGCCAGTTTAGAACTAAGACTAATTACTTTTCTTATGAGCTAGGTTTTGGTATCGATTTTTTCTTGCCATACTTTAAATTTACTCCATCAGTTAGAGGAGTGTTTTCTTTAACAGACGAATTAGTCCCTGATGAAAACCCTAACAGTCAATTTACATCTTCTATTGAAGGGTTAGAGACGCGTGGAATTTTTGTAAACTTTACTTTCCAATAAAGATTAAAAATTTAAATACGTTTTTAATCCGAAAAGAAATAAAATAAAAGAAATAAAAAATACAACTATCCAAACACTTCCTTTATAGTACTTTTTGTGTGTCATAATATCTTTACGGTAACTAAAGATCATAAATATTACGAAAGTCACAAAAAAACAGGCTGCAAAAATAAGTTGCTTGGTACTAAACATAGTTTGTTTTATTTTAAGCAAAATTAAGCGATTGATATTAAAATACTATTATGAAAGATAAAATTAATGCTGTAAAAGAATTTCATACTGCATATAAAATAGGATATAGAAAAACTCCTAAAGCTGATTTAGGAAAAGACAAAAATGAACTTCGTTTTAACTTAATGCAAGAAGAAAATCAAGAGTATTTAGAAGCTGCTAAAAATAATGACCTTGTTGAAGTTGCAGATGCTTTAGGTGATATGCTTTACATTTTATGTGGAACTATTATTGAACATGGTATGCAAGATAAAATTGAAGAAGTATTTAATGAAATTCAGCGTAGTAATATGAGTAAATTAGGAGAAGACGGACAACCTATTTATCGTGAAGATGGAAAAGTCTTAAAAGGCCCTAACTACTTTAAACCAAATATTGCTGATATTTTAAATAAATAGAATTACCATTATTAGTATAAACAAAAAAGCCAAAATCAATTAATTGATTTTGGCTTTTTTTATAACTTATTTTAAAATATCTCTTATCTAGAATAGTTAGGAGATTCATTTGTAATAGTTACATCATGCGGATGACTTTCGTTAATTCCACTAGCCGTAATTTTAACGAATTTACCAGTTTCTTTTAACTTTTCAATTGAATTAGAACCACAGTAACCCATACCTGCTCTAAGCCCTCCAACAAATTGATGAATACTTTCATGCAACTCACCTTTATAAGCTACACGACCTACAATTCCTTCTGGAACTAATTTTTTAATATCATCTTCTACATCTTGGAAGTAACGATCTTTAGAACCTTTATTCATAGCTTCTACAGACCCCATACCACGGTAAGACTTAAATTTTCTTCCTTCGTATATAATTGTTTCTCCTGGAGATTCTTTTGTACCTGCTAATAATGAACCTAACATTACACAGTCTGCACCAGCAGCAATTGCCTTTGGTATATCACCAGTATAACGAATACCTCCATCTGCAATAACTGGAACACCAGAACCTTTAATTGCGGCTGCAACTTCTAACACTGCTGAAAACTGAGGAAAACCTACCCCTGCAACAACACGAGTTGTACAAATAGAACCTGGTCCAATACCTACTTTTATAGCATCTGCTCCTGCTTCTACTAAATATTTAGCTGCTTCAGCAGTAGCAATATTACCTACTACTACATCTAATTCAGGGAATTCTTTTTTAACTGCTTTTAAAACCTCAACCACACCCTTAGTATGACCGTGAGCAGTATCTATAATTACAGCATCTACACCAACTGCAACTAATGCACTTGCACGTTCAACAGCATCTGCTGTAACACCTAATGCTGCAGCTACTCGTAAACGACCAAAACTATCTTTATTTGCATTCGGCTTTAACGTTAGCTTAGTAATATCTCTAAAAGTAATTAAACCTACTAGAGTATTATCTTTAGCTACTACTGGTAATTTTTCTATTTTTTTATTCTGAAGAATAACTTCTGCTTCTTTTAAGCTTGTTCCTTCTGCAACTGTAACTAAATTATCTTTAGTCATTACTTCAGCAACCGGGCGCTCTAAATTTTTCTCAAAACGTAAATCACGATTAGTAACAATACCTACTAACTTGTTATCGTTATCTACTATTGGAATACCTCCTATTCGGTATTCTTTCATGCTTTTTTTAGCATCACCAATCAAAGAGTCTACATGTAAAACTACAGGGTCGATAATCATACCGCTTTCTGCTCTTTTTACTTTACGAACTTCAGTAGCTTGTTGCTCAATTGTCATGTTTTTATGTAACACACCAATTCCACCTTCTCGTGCCATAGCTATTGCCATACTCGATTCGGTAACTGTATCCATAGCCGCTGATAAAATAGGGATATTGATAGTTATGTTTCTAGTAAACTTTGTGTGTGTACTTACTTCGCGAGGAAGAATATCTGAAAATGCTGGGACTAAAAGAACGTCGTCATAGGTTAAACCTTCTCCAACAATTTTTGATTCGTGTGCTGTCATGGCAATTAATAATTTAATTGCATGCAAATATAGTTGTTTTTATCTGATTAAAGCCTATTATATAGGTGATCATTTTTTTAAATAATTTAACAATTGTATTTCAATGTGTGTTTTTACAACTAAATTATTTAATTTAGATTTTATATATAAGGCTTTCAACTATTTAACAGGAATAAAAAAGTTTTTTTTAGAGTACTTAAATTTAATTTATTTTTAATTTTTTCATTGATTTTTATTAATTGTAATTCTTCTTCTAAAGAAGAATATGGTTATGATAAAAACGCATCTATTTCTGATAAAAAAAATGGCTATTCGTCTCCTTCTTTAACTGCTCCTTATTATAAAGCATTACTTAATAGTTTAAAAGAAACCACTTTAAAAAATGATTTAGAATTTATTTACACTAATGCAGAAGACAACCCTCAGAAACAAATAGATGATATTAATGATATGATTATTCAAGGAATAGATATTCTTTTATTAAATCCTAAAAACCCAAAAACACTTTTAGCTGCAACTAAAAATGCCGAAGCAATTGGTATTCCTGTGCTTATAATTGATGGCTCTATAAACAAATCAGCAAATTATGTTACTAATACTCAATCTAACAATCATATAAACGGAAAATTTGTTAGTAAATGGACTCTATAAAAATGAATATTGTTTTATTAAGCGGTACCAAAGATAATCCTGTTGGAAGAGAAAGAAAAGACGCTGTACTTCAAGGGCTAATAAACTATCAATTAAATACTCTTGGAAAAACTAATTTCAATATTGTTTCTTAATATTTTACCAATTGGTCTTATGAGGGAAGCAAAAAAGCAATTTCTAAAATGTTAGAGGCTAATAAAGATGTTAATGTAATTATTGCTGAATCGGACGTATGTGTTTTAGGTGGAATGAACCAATTAATAGAAACTGGCAAAACAAATGATATATTGATAGTCTCGGCTGCTGATGATCAAAAAGAGGTCCTAAAATATATAATAGAATCTAATTTTTATGGTTTTACTGCTATGAATGGCCCAAATATGATTGGAAAAACTAGTATTATTTATGCTATTCAGTATTTAAAAGGTAAAAGAGGTTTTTCAAAAAAAACACTAACACCTCCTTATTTAATTACTAAAGAAAATGCTCTAGATTTTTACAATCTAAATTCTAATTTTTTAAAATTTTACTGAAATTTAATTGCTTTTACAGGCACTATTTTGGTAATAATATAAGAAGGTACCCATAACATAATTACACATAATATTAACGTTCCTAAATTTAACATTATAACGTGCTTTAATGTTATGTAAACAGGAGCGTAATTAACATAATAGTTACTCGGATTTAATTTTATAATTTTAAAGAAGTACTGTGCTCCTAATAAAACTAAACCTAATACATTCCCCCAAAAAAGACCTTTTAAAATAATATAAGTAGCATTATACATAAATATTTTACGAACGCTTTTATTGGTACTACCCATTGCTTTGAGCATTCCTATAAGTTGTGTTCTTTCAAGAATAAGTACCAAAATTGCAGTAATCATATTTATACCTGCTATTAAAATCATTATTCCTATAATACCTGCTATGTTTAAATCAAATAAATCTAACCATTGGAAAATGTTAGCATATTTATCCACTATTGAATTACTATCTAAATCTGACGGAATATTATCATAAACATTAATGTTTGTTGTGGTAATATTATCAAAGTCATCTATAAAAACTTCAAACGACCCTACTTGATCTTTTTTCCATTTATTTAAACGTTGAATATGCCTAATATCAGTAAATAGGTAAGCTTTATCAAAATCTTCGTAACCCGAGTTGTATATACCTACTATTTTAAAAGATCTTATATTAAATTTCACTTCGTTTTTCAGAAAATAAGTAACCACCTTATCTTCTAACTTAAAACCTAAACGCTTTGCTAAGTATTCAGATATTATAATTTCTGAATTTAATTTATTAGCATAATCTGGTAAACGTCCTTCTTTTATATACTCCGTAATATTAGTCCAATCATAATCAATCCCAACACCTTTTACTATAACCCCTTCAAAATCGGTCTCTGTTCTTATTATTCCTGCTTTAGTTGCTACCCCTTGTATATGGTTAACATCTGGTACTTCTTTAAAATCAGGATAAAAACTTTGTTGAGTGTTAATTGGTTTTACTGAAACTTGGCTTAAATTATTATCAAAATTAGATATTTCGATATGACCATTAAACAAGGCAATTTTTTCTCGTATCTTTCGCTGTAAACCAACACCGGTAGCAATTGATATTAACATCATTACCATACCAAGTGCTATAGCTATAATTGCTATACGTACTACAGGCGATGTAATGTTGTTTTTGTATGACTTTTGTTTAATAAGTCGCTTTGCTATAAAATACTCGAAATTCAATGTATAAAACTAAGTTTAGATATTTCAAAAATACACTATTAATACTTGTAATACCATTACTTTCATGCGGAAAAAAAACTGTTTCTACCAAAACAACTTCGCAAATAGAACTTAATATTAACCAAGTTGAACCAAAAGATAGTATATACACTGGTGCACAACAAACCGAACGTTATCTAAATCTATTAAAAGACAAACAAATTGCCATTGTTAGCAACCCTACATCGGTAATTTTTAATAAAGAACGCAAAGCAATTCATTTAGTAGATACTTTACAAAGTCATGATATAAATATAAAAAAAGTCTTTGCTCCTGAACATGGTTTTAGAGGAACAGCAGATGCTGGCGAGGTTATAAAAGATGGTATTGATATTAAATCAGGATTACCTATTATTTCTCTTTACGGAAAAAACAAAAAGCCTAATGATAAAATGTTAGAAGGTTTAGATTTAATAATTTTTGATATACAAGATGTTGGCGCTCGCTTTTACACTTATATATCTACTTTACATTATGTAATGGAAGCTTGCGCAGAAGCAGATATTCCTATTTTAATTTTAGACCGCCCTAACCCTAATGGACATTATGTTGATGGTCCTGTTTTAGATTTAAATTATAAAAGTTTTGTTGGCTTACACCCTATTCCTATTGTTCATGGAATGACTATAGGAGAATATGCACAAATGATTAATGGAGAAAAATGGTTAGCTAATGGTGTAATGTGTGATATAGAAATAATCAATTTAAAAAATTACACCCATAACACTCCTTATTCTTTACCAATTAAGCCCTCTCCTAACCTACCTAATGATATAGCTATAAATTTATATCCTAGTTTATGTTTATTTGAAGGAACAAAAATTAGTGTTGGTCGAGGAACTGATATGCAATTTCAAATTTACGGTTCTCCTGAATTACCAAAAAAAGATTTTAAATTTACACCTAAACCTAATTTAGGTGCACATAATCCGAAATTTAACAATAAATTATGTTACGGAACTGATTTACGGGAAATTAACACTCAAAAAAAGCTTAACTTTACTTGGATTCTAAATGCATATAAATCTATAGATAACAAAACTACTTTTTTTAATTCATTTTTTAATAAACTTGCTGGTAATGCTACTTTGCAAAACCAAATAAAGCAAGGTCTTTCTATTAATGAAATTGAAGCTAGTTGGAAAAAAGACTTAGATGCTTTTAAAATTACAAGAAAAAACTATTTGTTGTATCCTTAATGGATAATCTATTATGTGGAAGAAAGCTGTTTTCTTTGTTACTTTTTTTATTAATCTGTTCTTTTTTATTAATAGTTCAGCTAATAATTCAGTGTATCATTTTAACGCTATAAGTACACCTAGTAGCAAACCTACTTTTGATTTTCATATATCTCCGAATCCTGCTAATAATGAAATTAGCATAAAATTTAATGAAGAAATTAAAGCCAGTTTATCTGTATATGATGGCATAGGAAACCAAGTAATTGTTAGTTCTATTAAAAATGAATCAAATAAAACTATTGCTCTTAATAACTTAAGCTCTGGAATTTATTTTATAAGAGTTAAAACCGATACAAAAACTATTATTAAAAGGTTTATTAAATATTAGTAGTATTACTATATTTACTGCATGATTAAGAATTTCCGTATATTAAGTTTTTTAGAAGGTTTATCTTTTTTAGTAATATTGTTTATTACAATGCCTTTAAAATATATTTTAGATTACCCTGCAGCCAACAAAAGTGTTGGTATGATCCATGGAGTACTGTTTTTAGCTTATGTTGTTTTTGCTATTTTTCTAAAGGTAGAATTTAAATGGTCTTCTAAAAAATTGGCTATAATTTTATTATGTTCAATTATACCTTTTGGAACATTTTGGGCTGATAAGAAATATTTTAAAAACAATAATTAAATTATCGACCTGTTCTTTGCTCTTTAGCTGGTTTTATTAATTTACTTTTTAACTTTTCTACAATCTGGTATGTTGCAGGGCAAATAGCTGTATTTTCTAATGTTATTTTATTTAACAAATGAAACTTCTTTCTATTTGTATGTGGATATTCTGAACAAGCTTTTGGTCTTACATCATATATTAAACAATAATTATCCGCAGCTAAAAATTCACATGGAGCAGTTTTAAAAACCCTATCTCCATCCTCATCTACTCTTAAGTAACGATCTTCAAAAGCATGAGCTTTCATTTTAAGATGTTTTGCAATACGTTCTGTGTCTTTATCAGTAACAATAGGCGAAGTAGTTTTGCAACAATTAGCGCACTCTAAACAATCAATAGTGTTAAATGCTTTCGTATGTAAATCTTTCATCATTACATCCAATTGTTTAGGCGGCTTCTTTTTTAAGCCATCTAAAAACTTTTTATTAGCTTTTTGATTTTCTTTAGCTTTCTTCTTTAATCCGTCTATTTCTTTTTGCATAGTACAAAGGTAATTCATTAAAAATAGTAAATACTAGCTGTTCGCTTATTTGAAATAATTTTGAATATGCATATTCATTAATCCTATTTATTTACTACAATAAAACCCTAACTTTGCAAACTATGCTACACGATATTTTTGGTCATGCAATTAGTGACTATTTCCATACAAAAAAAGATATTTCTATAAAGGTACTTTCTTCAGATTTTGACGATGATGAAATTCCTGTTCCTTATTTATTTAGAAAGTATGAAGACATGCCTACTATTGAACAAATGGCAATGGACTTATCTAAAGGAACTACTCTTGATGTTGGTTGTGGTGCAGGTAGCCATTCATTATTTTTACAAAATAATAAGAAATTAGAAGTTACCGCTATAGATACCTCTACAGGAGCAATTGAAATTTGTAAAGCACAAGGAATAACCAACGCTCATATTCAAGATTTTTACCAACATAGTGGTAAGTATGATACTATTTTAATGCTAATGAACGGAAGTGGTATTGTTGGTACACTTAATAATTTTAATACTTTTTTCGAACATTTAAAAACCTTAATATCTAAAAACGGACAAATATTATTAGACTCAACCGATTTAATTTATTTATTCGAAAATGAAGATGGTGAATATTGGGTAGATGCCGCACAGGGTTATTATGGAGAAATGCAATACCAATTAAGTTACAACAATAAAACCTCTGAAGTCTTTGATTGGTTATATGTTGATTACAATACACTACAAAGAGCTGCAGCTGTAAATGGATTCGCCTGTGAGTTAATACACACAGGCGAACATTATGATTATTTAGCTAAGTTAACTTTAGAGTAACAATTATATTTGATGCCCTTTAGCAGCTAATTTTTCTTTCATACTTAAATACAACTGTGTACTCCAAGATTGGCTTATTTGACCAACCATTTCGTTTAAAGAAACACTCTGTTGTTTTAATTTTTTACCAGTTTCCGATTGATAAAAAAGTGTTATTTGATCTTTTTGCTCTTCAGATAATTGTACTGGATCTACTTTGTATTGTCTTCCTGCAGGCGACTCATAAAAATCAATAAGGTTATTTATATCTTCATGATCAAAATGACTACGGTAAGCCGATGCCAACATTACTTTTATTTGATTTAAAGAGTTTTGTTTTTCTCCTTCTAATTCAGTCCAAGTTGTAGCTGCTACATTTTGCGATACATATTGT
>CAZJGP010000027.1:0-6038 GCA_964545595.1 uncultured Flavobacteriaceae bacterium
TTTCCTTTATTTCTTACAACAGTACCATCATTTACAGCGTCTAAAAATTCAATAGAACTATTAAAATCGTTAATAATTCTTGTGTAAACTGTTTGCAATGCAACATTGAAATTTTCATCAAAATCCAATGTATCAAATAACAAAGCGTCACTTGGATCTAAAATAACAGCATCTATATAAGGTACCCTTCTAAAAGCTCTTACCAAGTTAAAATGAGATAAAGCTCTCATAAAATAAGCTTCTCCTAACGCCTGTCTTCCACTAGTACGAACTCTATCAGGATTATTAAAATCTTGAGCAACTAACTCTTCTTCATCTACTAAAATACGGTTAGCATTTAAGATTACTGAGTAATTATTTACCCAGTAAGCTCTTGCATCATTAAAGTTAGTAGGTATGGTATACAAATCAGCTAAACCATTATCTCCTCCTCTATTCTCAGATCGAGCATTATCTGAACGTAATTCAGATATTATATATTCATTAGCATATACTTTTTGGTAAGCCTGATACATACCTACGGCAAATAAATCAGGATTAACTTCATCTTCTGTTAAGTCATTAGGTGTTTCCACATCTAAGTCACAACTTGTAAGAGAAAGCATTGCAAATGCTAATAAAACGAAATTATATTTTTTAAAATTAATCATTGTCTAATAAATTAAAATTCAAGATTTAAACCAACTGATACTGTTTTAGCTATAGGCAAAGATACCCTTTGGATACCCTGTGTAGTTGGTTGGTTAGCATTACCACTTGTAAAACTTTGATCTTCTGGGTTAAATCCTAAAAAACCATCTGCAGTTAAAAACACTAAGTTTTCTCCTGTAGCATATATTCTAAGCTTTGAAAACTTATACTTTTCAATAACCTTACTTGGAAATGTATAACCTACATTTACGTTTCTTAAAGCAACAAAATCAGCATCTTGTATGTGATCCGATGTTAAAAAACGATTACGTAAAGCTTGTGCATTTGGCACTTCATCAGCTACAAAATCAATACCTTCTTCAAAACCGGCATTTTGCAATGCATCAGCAAATGTTAAATTTTGTCCAATACCATCAACAGTACCACTACCTAATGCTTGTGTAGAATTATCTCCTGTAGTTTCTTGTCTTACATCTCTTAAACCAAGATCACGAATTTGTGCTCCATGAGAACCTTGAATCAAGAAAGAAACATCGAAGTCATGAATTTGAAAATCATTAGCTAAACTCCAAGTAAAGTCAGGGAAAGGATCTCCAAGAACTGTTCTATCATCATCATCAATAACTCCATCACCATTTAAATCTTTCACAAAAACCTGTCCTGTAGCAGAGTTTGGTCTATCAAACGGGTCTTGAACAAATGCTAAAGAAAGATCTTCATCAGCAACAAAACCAAAGAACGATGTAATTGGACCACCTTCTTGAGTAATAAATTCTGGCGTTAATGTTGCATCATCTAAAGCAGTAATTAAAGCTTGACCGTCATTAAATTCAGTAACTTCATTTTCATTTGTAGACAATAATGCAGTTACATTCCATTGAAAGTTAGGCTTATTAATTATACGTGATCTCAATTCGAATTCAAAACCAGTATTTTCAACTTCTCCCGTATTAGCTAAACCTACAGGAACCCCTACAACTGTTGGTATTGGGTTTTCTAATAATAGATCTTCACTAGTTCTGTTATAGTAATCTACGGAAAGACCTAAAATACCATTACCTAATTCTAAATCGACACCTGGATTAAATTCAATTAAACTTTCCCAAGTAAGTTCAGAGTTACCTAAAGTTGTAACTTTAACCCCTTGTTCGTCAGCAAAATTTACTGATGTAAAAAGAGTTTGACTTCTATATAAAGACAAGAAAATATCACTATTAATATCCTGCGAACCAGAAACACCATAACTTGCTCTTAACTTAAGATCCGTTAACACATTACTATTCTTCAAAAAGTTTTCATTTGAAACTCTCCATCCTATAGATGCTGCAGGAAAAAAACCATATTGTTGCCCAGGTGCAAACCTTGAACTACCATCAGTTCTTGCGTTTAATGATATAATATATTTATCATCATAATCATAATTAACACGAGCAAATGCCGAAACTAATGTTTCCTCTCCTAATAGTGTTAAGGCTAATAAATCATCTCCGAATGAAATTACATCAGTAGCATCATTTGTAAATCCACCAGCATCAATAAATGATCTTCCATATTCAAAGAACTCATAACCTACCCCTCCTACTGCATTAACAGAATGCTTTTTAATATCTCTTTTATAAGTAAGTAACGTTTCTAAACCAATATGATCTCTTGTATCAGTTCTATCCGTTCTTTCTGTTGCGTTAGCTAATTCAGTACTAAATTCAATACCTCTATCTGTAGAGGTCCTAGTAAAACGAGTATCTCCAAATATATTTTGTCTTACCTTAAGTCTTTTATTAATTTTATACTCTCCGTAAGCACTAAATCTAAATGAGTTTTGTGTTTTAAAACTATTTTGTTGTGTAGCTCTAGCTAAAATATTACTACCACTTGTAGTTGAAAGATTTAAATCTCCATTAGGAACTCCATCATCAAGAGGCGTTCTTACACTACCATCTTCGTTTCTTGCAATCCCTCTACCTTCAACTTGAAAAATTCTATTAAATAAGTTAGCAAAAGTAAAATCTCCAACTTCAAAATCAATATCATCAAAAACTACTTGGTTAGCAATAGCTCTATCTCCAAAATCTATTAAATCACTATCTAATAAATCTTGAGTAACAAAAGGCCCTAAAAATGTACCTTGAGAAAATCCGTTTCTAAAATCTCTTACTCTTTTTTGTATTGTTCTAGTTCCTGCAATAGATCCTCCAAATTTAAACTTCTTGTTTTTAGAAGTAACATCTACTTTTACACGACCATTATACTTTTCAAAGTTATCTTCTAACAAAACACCTTCATCTTCTAAATAAGATAATGATGCATTATACTTAACTCGTTTACTACCTCCTGAAGCAGAGAACGAATGACTTGTAATAGTTCCTCCTGGTATAAGTAATTCTTGTGGGTCTGTTTCTCCCCCAAAAAGGTCTGCAACTTCTCTAGAAGCCTCTAAAGTAGCAAAACCTCTATTTAATTTTAAATCAATAACAAAATCTAATGGGTTTGATGTATCTAAACCTGCATCAACTCCATTTAAGAAATCTTCAAAATCATCTAAATCAAAATCAAGGAAATCATTTTTTTCAGCAAACTTAATTCCAAAGTATGTATTATATGAGAATGTTGTTTTACCCTCTACACCTTCTTTTAACGTTACCAAAATAACTCCATTTGCTCCACGAGAACCATAAATTGCCGTAGAAGAAGCATCTTTAAGAACATCTACAGATTTAATTGTATTAGAATCAATAGTACCTAATATATCTGGGTCTGTTCCTAATGGAATACCATCTACAACTACTAATGGTGATGAGTTACTAGATATAGAACCTACACCACGCACTACAACTTTAGTGTCACCTCCTGCCTCAGCATTTGATGCTTGAATTTGCACCCCTGACACACGACCTACTAAAGCATCATCAACTCTTGCTACAGATGATTCCGTTAATTTTTTACCTGACACTTTAGAAACCGCTCCAGTAACATTTTTCTTTTTCTCAGTACCGTAACCAACTACTACAATTTCGTCAAGTTTTTCTGTATCATCTTTCAATGAGATGTTAGCTGTTTTTTGTCCTGTAATAATTAAAGATTCTGTTTTGAACCCTAAATAAACGAACTCTAAAATATCACCATCAGCTACCTCTATTGCATAATTACCATCAAAATCAGTTACAGTACCTGTATCTGTTCCTTTAATAATTACACTTACCCCTGCTGCAGGTTGTTGTAACGCCTCAATCGTTACCAAACCAATAAGCGGATACTTCTCTTGTGCAAACACTGACATGTTTATTAAAAATGCCAGTAATAATGCTAGCTTAGTTTTTTGTTGCCAACATTTAAAAAGCTTTTTTGCCATATTAAAATTATTACTTAGTTAATTAATTTTAGTTAAAAACTAAAATCGCCTAAAACAGGCTAGTTAATTTGCGTTAAAAATATCAATTACATAATGAATAAAAAAATATTCATTAAAATATAATATAAAAACCATAAAAAAAAGAACACCACTAACAACTCAACCGTAAAATAAGTAGTTAATCAATGAAAACGTTTTAGTTGCTACAAACTAAGCAGTAAGAAATTCGCTTCAAACATTCTTAATAAAAGAAACCTTTGTTATTTTTTAATTTACAAAAGCTCAAAAAATAGTTTAAAAACAAATCATTTCTTAACAAGAAACACGCATCACATTTCTTACCAAAAAAAGCTTTATTACATAAACCACACATAGCTCAATTAATCAGTTTGCCGTCGTACACTCTTTTTAAATAATTTCATATTATTATTTTACTTGATATTAAAATTATTTTCCGTAGTAATAATTACCTACCCACTTATATTTATTACCCTCTATTTCTAAATTATGCTTTTTGTTTGCTAAAGCATTATTTACCGTTATAAATATTTTCTTATTCCCTTTCACACTAACTATTTCGACGGCGGTATATTTTTCATCTTCATGTACCACCTTTAATTCTTTAATACTACTTTTAGAATTAATTGCAGATTCTGTTACAGGACTATAACTACCGTGTGATTCTATAGCCGATACAAACATTGAATTAGCGGTGTTTTTTCTTCTTAAAATCAATGCAGCATCTCTTCTTAAATTAAAATGAGGATCATTTGCCCCTATTCTTGTAAACAAAAGCTCATCATTTTCATTTGTAACCGTGGTTAACGTATAGAACTTACCTTTATTTAACCAAGACAACTTACTATCTCCATTTAACCCTTTTCCTGAACCTTCTAAATAAAGATGCTGATAACCATTTTTACTCCCTAAAGGCTTTAAGTATTCTGGAGTATTATATTCAAAATTCGCATCTAAAACTTGTCCTAAAAAGTAAAATGGAAAATCATATTGATTTTCTTTTCCAGAAACTACCTTCATTACATCTAACACAAAAGGCTTCTCAAAATCTTCATCTTTAATTAACGCCATTGTTCTTAACATTTCTGTTCCTGGGTAAGCGTTTACCTCTTTAGCACTAACTACCTTTATTTTTTCATCTTCTGAAGAAAAATAAACTAAATCAGAATGAAACTTACTACCCACCTCATATTTACCTGTAAAATGAGAAGTTTCATTTTGAACTAAAGTATTATGCGCTATAGATTGTTTTGCCCATGTTTTGTTTTCTTTTAAATAGTTACCACCTCCTTTTTGCTCAATATTTACAAAACGTGATAATCCGTAATCTTGCAACACCTCTTCTCCATTATCATTTAATGAGTATGATAATTTATCATAATGACCATGACTTGACCCTTGAGATGCATATTTAAAAACAAGCTCTAAATCTTCATTTCTTAAAATACCAACACCACCTTGCTTTCCTTTTGGACCATCTGCTAAATTAATCGACTTCTTATTAAAAGGTTTTGCTCCACCTTCTTTAACACCAAGAGCCACTGCTAAACCAGAATCATCTAACAAAACCCTACCTTGCTTTTCGGCTATACTTAACAACCCTGGATCTTGTTCTCCGTAATGATATGAAATATCTACAGCTGTTACTAAAGCAGCAGTATAATAAGACATACCTTTTTGCCCATCATTTAAAGGAAAAAAGTCTCCATCAGCATCCGACAAATTCAACAACGCATTAATAGATTTTAACAGTACACCTTCTTTATAATCAAAAATCTTAAGATCTGGCTTAACATTATGTAATCCTTCCGCAAAAATTAAAAAAGGATACATAGCGTAACGTTGATAATACGGGCCTTCATTATAATAACCATCAGGAGAAAAAGGCTCTTCAATATTGGCTAAAAAACCTGCTTTACCATCTTTATTAATAAAACCACCATCATTATCTTTTGCTGTCTTATCAATTTCTAAACCTTTAATACCATATAATGCACGATCAATAAGTTCTTGATCATTC
>CAZJGP010000028.1:0-5265 GCA_964545595.1 uncultured Flavobacteriaceae bacterium
TATATATTATGTGTTTTTTATTATTGTTCCGCGTAATAATTGGAATATACCTTTACTTGTTAAATTTAATTTATAATATAGAGGAAAAGAATTAAAATAAATGATGCTATTCCAAATCCAAATTTCAAAGGAAATTTAGCAACACCAAAAGTGAAGTTTAAAACTTTTTCTATACCTGTAGTTGCAGACGAAATTGAATTTGAATAAATTTTTAAAATGTTTGATTCATTTTCTTTTTTATTTAATTCTTGTTCTAATTGTTTTTTACTAAAATTGATTTTATCAGCAACCAATGTCAATATTTTTTTAATAATTCTATTAACTATATCTCCAATAAAAGGAACTTTATTAGAGATTATTTTTGAAATCATTGGAACAGTAACAATGTGAATTATTCCTTTAAAAAGTAACCCAAGAACATCTTTTCTATTTTCCTTATTTAAATTTGTATTAACATGATTTAGGTCTAATACGACTGAATTCATAATATCGAGTGAATAGTTAATGATTCCTAACATATCCGATTTCATTTTCCACATAAGGAAAAGTAGTCCAGCTAGCACCCCAGAAATTATAAATAATATCAAACCAATTATACCATAAAGTATGTATTCAACATGTACTAAATTCAGAATAAAAAAACCGGCTATGTAAATTAAAACAGAAATTAAAATAGGTCTAATTACCCAGTTTATTACATAAGCAGGAAAAACTAATAGATCTGAAAAATTTTCAGCAACTTCTTCATTTCTATATTTTTTCACATCAATTCCAAGTTCTTCTTTTATTTTAAGATCTAATTTCTCAATATCTTTATTAGTTCGTATTTTCATTTCCTTTTATAAAAGAATTAATTCAACCCCTGTTTCAATACCTTTTGAATACCCTGTAAATTCTCGCTAAACTCGATCATTTGAGCTAAAACTTGCCCCATTTCGTTTTTGTTACCAAAGCCTTTTAACTTGTTATTTTTCATAAAAGTTTCTTTAATAGCTTTCCAACGATCAATTTCTTCCTCAGTAATAGAAGTTGTCAATTCTTTATACTTTAAAAGGTTTGCTTCCGCAGCGCTAGTCAAAGTTTGAGATTCGTTTTCATAATGAGAAAGTAACAAGGTTTGCAATTCCTTTTCATTCATAATAGGAACTACTTTTGTAACCAGTTTACTCATATCTCTATAAGAACCTTGAAGCTTGAATGAAGGTTCGGTTCTGTATTCATCTTCCATAGCGGCAGATTTAATATAAGTTTCATTAACCTTCAATACAGTATCTCGGATAGTAACTACCTTTTCAAGTACCGCTATATAATCTTGAACTTCTTGTTTGGTATGATTTCCTTTTAATTCAATTCCATCTTGAACACCAGTTTCAACCATTTCAATTAATTTGTAAACATCTTCAAAATATTTACTGCTTAATTGATACAAAATAGGATTTGATGTCATACAGTTTTCAATCAAACTCAGTTTAAATAAATCGGCAGTATCACCAATAATATCTCCTAAATTATATATGTCAGCTCTGTTAGCTAACATGTCGGGAATTTGGAATTTATCACCACTTTCCGTGTATGGGTTACCAGCCATAATTACACAGAATTTCTTGCTACGTAAATCATAAGTTTTAGGTGTTCCATTATAAACCCCTTCAATTTTTCGAGTACCATCCGCTAATGAAATGAATTTCTGTAAAAACTCAGGATTACAATGCTGAATATCGTCTAAATAAAGCATCACGTTATTACCCATTTCAAAAGCTAAATTCAATTTCTTTAACTCCTCTCTGGAAGCCGAATTATTAGCAGACATTGGATCAACCGAAGTTACTTCATGCCCAATAGCAGGACCGTTAATTTTCATAAACACCAAACCTAAACGGTTGGCCATATATTCCATTAATGTAGTTTTACCATAACCAGGAGGAGATACTAATAATAACATTCCCATTCGGTCTGTTCGCTTATTATCACCAACACTACCTAATTGTTTGGATAGATTATCCCCAAATAAAGGCAAGTAAACTTGATCTATAAGTTTGTTACGTACAAACGACGATAACACTTTAGGTGCAAATTCATTTAATTTTAAAGAGTCCTTTAAGTTTTCAGTAACCGTGTGCTTAGCTGTTTTATAAGCATCGTAAGCAGGTACTTCTACAGTAGTGAAATTAGAAAGTGATTTTATAAAATTATAATAATCAAATTCAAAAATACCATCGGTAATAGTTTCATGGCTACCACTCAGTTCCTTTATTTGTTCCGTTGGCGAAACATGAATAATGTTTGAAGCATCTTCTTTTTTAAATAGAACTACACAAACAACTTCCTCAGTATAATCAATATTTTCAGGACAATGTAATTTTATGTATGAAGAAACCCATTGCATGGCTAATTGGAAACGCTCAACACTAGTTTCTTTACTGTCAATTGATTTTTTAAACAGGGTATAAGCTTTCTTACTTTTTAATTCCTTAATAAAAGCTTCGTAAACGGTATTTGCATTTTGACTTATGCAGAAAATATCATCCGTTTGTAGTTCCTGGAAAAGATAATCTGCCACCAATAATTCATCATCAATTAAATTAATGTTAGCTTTAAATATGTTGAATTGTTTTGTAATTTCTGTAATTAAAGATTGGTATTCATTACTATCAGGAAAAACACTTAGAACCTCTCCTGAAGCTTTAATATTTTGATTCCAGTAGTTTTTATCATCTTCATTTAAACTATTCCAAAAATACTGGGCATAAGCTCTTGTATTAGGAGTGAATTTTAACAATCCTAAATCATGTTCTTTTTTAATAAGTACGCTTAAAATTTTAGTGGCATCAATATCATGCACACCCTTTACGTATCCTTCAGCATAATTTTTACTACTTTCAGCTTTTACTAATTCCAATAACTCGTCATTTCCTAATAGAGAAAAATTAGATTGTTTTTTGTTGAAAATTTTATAAGCTAAATAAGCAGAACGATATACTTCGTCATTTTCAGAAACTAATTCTTGATTCCAATATTTTTTAGATTTCACCAAAATTTCATCATCGATAACTTGATAAAAATCAGTTCCTGTAAGATGGTATTTTAGATCATCGTCTTTGTAAACTATCGTTAAATCTAATGTCTGTTTATTAACTCCAAATTTATGTTTTCCAAGTTTTATGATGTTTTCACCATCTTCATAAAGATCTTGTTTGTCCTTTAACTTTCGAGTAGCATCTTCCTTAGCAACTTTTAAAGTGGTTTCAATAGTTTCTGCTTTACCTGCATCATCTAATTCCAATAAACTCTGAATAATATCTCGAAGCTTATTAATCATTAAATCCGAGGCAAAGTATCCATTGATTTCGTTTACACTAGAAAAACTTAATGCTTTTTTTGCAACACCTTTTAATATTCTGTTAGCGGCATTTTCAAAAGCAATAGCTTTTTTGTTACGAACCTCAACAAGACTATTTTTTCTAGATTCAAAAGCATTATAAACTTCCTCTCTTTTTTCAATAATTTGAGTAATGAAGTTTTCAAAATCTGCAAATCTGCCTTCTAGATCTTCTAACTGAACAGATACTTTATTTAAAAGTTCGTCGGTCTTTTCAGGTGTATTAGCAATATCTAAATAATTGATAATACTTTGGTCAACTAGTTTTAATTGAGCAGCAAATTCCGCATTAGCTTCTTTGCTACCAAGTGATTTAATGGAGTTTTTAATTCCCGCTTTAAGCTGATTTATGGTAGCAAAAATTAAAGATATATTATCAATAATTTTTGTGGAATGTGAAGTGTCTTCTATTTGTAAATTAGACACAATATCAATCAACATTTCTAAATCTGTAGCAATTTGATTTACTTCTTTTTCAAGAGCTTTTGCATCAATTACTTTTTTGATTGTCTTTAGAATCTCTTGCTTTGCTTCAATACGTTCGTGATAGGGTAGGAGTGCCTTATCATTTAATAAAAACTGAACACAACGTTGCGATGTTTTCTCGGTTTGTTCTGCAATTTGAGTTTCTAAATCAGAAATAAAAGTAGCATCTACATACCTAATTTCATTAAGACCAATAACTTCACCACGTAACGTTCGTAATTGCGAAAGTACCTGAACAAAATCATCTATAGATTTAAAAGAACTACTTTTTATTTTATTAAAAAGTGTAGTTCCCTTTTCTTGTGTGTCTTTGGTTATGTTTGCTGCATTTTTTCGAAGTTGAACTACTTTTTCAAACTCGTCAATAGCGGCATTGGCAGCATTATTTATTTCGCCTAAAGGAACATTTAAGTTGAATGTTTCTTTTTCGTTTATCCAATAATAGCCATCAATAATATCATTAGTGAACTTTGATAAATCATCATAAAGTCCATCGTAATTATCTTCTTTGTTAAGTAAAGTTATTACAGCCTGACTTTCGGCCATGGCCTTTACGATATCTTTATTTCCAATTTTATATAATAAAGTATCTGTATGTTCTGAAGGAATAACATCACCTTTTATAAAAGGAGTTTGCCATATTTGAATAACATGATGTTTTGTTTGTTCATCTTCAGTTTTAAAATAACATAATTCACCATTTTTAAGAATCGTAAAACCATTACAAATGATTGGTGTTTTTACTTCCTGCTCAATGATGTTGTATGACATTAATACATAAATTCCTTTAGTGCTTTCGTAAAACACGTACATAAAATCCTCTCCATTTGGAGAATTTATGCGTTCCTGGAACTTGGTATTTGTAATGTCGTTATCAAATAATTTAAAATCTCCAGATTGTAAATAATATCCGTTAGGGTAAATGAACCCTTGATTATCTGGAAGTAGAATACAAGCATCTTTTATGCTGTCTATTTTTTTTACTTCCTGCATTTTATGATTGTAAACAAAATAACGTGAACTTTCCTGAAAAGGTTTTGCTTCAATGGCAATTAGATTACCAACTTCAGCAAATTTAAATTGACCATCATCTAAAGTTTGATCAACATGCTCAACAGGTTCATTGTAAATACCTTTACCGTCATCGGTATTGTCTTCAATTTTAATGGTTAAATCACCACCAATAGTTTCAACAAATACTTTATCTAGAATAGAAATATGCGCATGTACACCACTACGATGCATATCTCTGTTAACTTCTACCCAGTTAAATTCATGTTGATTTGGAAAAGTGAATTCATGTTCACTTCGGTTATCAATATATTTTAAATCGTCATCCGTAATTAACCATTTAAAAGTTTTTATGTCGGTACTGCTATCACTAAGTTGAAAAACCAAAT
>CAZJGP010000029.1:0-10210 GCA_964545595.1 uncultured Flavobacteriaceae bacterium
TCTTAGAATTAAAGAACTTGGTTACCACCTTACTCTAAGTGATAAAGCTAAAGATCATATTGCAGATAAAGGTTTTGATAAACAATACGGTGCTAGGCCATTAAAAAGAGCTATTCAAAAGTATATTGAAGATGCTTTAGCTGAGGAGATTGTAAACTCTAAATTAAAAGAAGGTGATTCTATTTTTATGGATTTAGATGAAGAATCTAAAGAATTAAAAATTGAAATTAAAACACCTAATGAAGCCGCTAACTAAGGTTTTAATAGTACAAAAATTAAAAAAGGTTCTCCTATTAAATTAGAAGAACCTTTTTTGGTTTAACTAGACCTATTTCAAAGTTTGTAAAACAATTGTTTCTTGGAGTTTTTATAAATTAGCTTTTTTAAATTGTACTCTTAATTTTATGATTAAAATATCATCTAAAACTTTAAAAGATTTAGAATTTCAAACAATCCTTTCTCAGTTATCAGAACTTTGTATTACTGAAAAAGGAGTACAACAATCTTTAGAAATTGTTCCTTTTCAATTAGAAGAAACCGTAAAAAAGGAATTAATTAAAGTAAATGAATATAAATCATCTTACTTACAAGATAGTCGTATACCAAATCATGGTTACGATATTGTAGACAAAGAATTAAAACTTTTAAGTATTGAGAATACTTTTTTAGAAGCTTTAAGTTTAAAAAAAATAGTCTCGTTAAATTTAACTACTAATGAACTTTTAGTATTCTTTCATAAAAAAAGAGAATCATACCCTGTTTTAGCCAGTTTTGCTGAGCAATTTACGCTTACCAATGATATTATTCAGAATATTGAAGCTATAATTGATCGCTTTGGGGAAGTAAAAAACACAGCATCTCCTACTCTTAATGGTATACGTAAACAAATACTACATATACAATCTCAATTAAATGGTAGCTTTGGTCGCGATTTAAGTAGGTATAATGCTCAAGGTTATTTAGATGAAATTAGAGAATCGGTAGTAGATAATCGTAGAGTTTTAGCGGTAAAAGCAATGTATCGCCGTAAGGTTAAAGGAGCAATCATGGGTAGCTCTAAAACAGGAAGTATTGTTTATATTGAACCAGAAGCTACAAGAACATATAATAATGAATTAAGCAATTTATTATACGAAGAGCGCGAAGAAGTTATTCGTATTTTAAAACAATTGACAAATACAATTCGTCCTTATAGCCAAACTATAGATTCTTTTCAAGAGTTTTTAAGTGCTATGGATATCATTTCTGCAAAGACAAAATATGCAGAATCAATGAATGGTATTTTACCTAAAATAGTAGAAGAACGCGATTTATATTTACGTGATGCTTATCACCCACTATTATATTTAAATAATAAAGCTAAAGCTGAAAAAACTTACCCACAAACTATTCATTTAGAACAGGAAAGTCGCATAATTGTAATTTCGGGTCCAAATGCTGGTGGTAAAAGTATTACCTTAAAAACTATTGGTATTTTACAGGTAATGCTGCAAAGTGGAATGCTAATTCCGGTACATGAATATAGCCGTGTTTGTTTATTCGACACCATACTTACTGATATTGGTGATAACCAATCTATCGAAAATCATTTAAGTACGTATAGTTACCGTTTAAAAAACATGAATTACTTCCTACGTAAGTGTAATAACAAAACCTTATTTTTAATTGATGAATTTGGTACAGGGTCAGACCCAGAATTAGGAGGTGCATTAGCTGAAGCTTTCTTAGAAGTTTTTTACGAACGAGAAGCTTTTGGAATTATAACAACACATTATGCTAATTTAAAAATGTTAGCTAATGAGTTACCAGCAATTACAAATGCAAATATGTTATTTGATGCGCATAGTTTACGTCCGTTATTCAAATTACATTTAGGAGAAGCTGGTAGTTCCTTTACTTTTGAAGTTGCGCAGAAAAACGGTATACCCTACAGTTTAATTAATAAGGCAAAAAAGAAAGTAGAACGAGGCAAAATACGTTTTGACAAAAGTATTGCCAACCTACAAAAAGAACGCTCTAAACTAGAAAAAACAAGAACTAACTTAGGAAAACAAGCTACACAAGCAGAAACAGAAAAAGAAAAGCTTGAAAAAATAAACGAGCGTGTACAAAAAAAGTTAGAGGGTTTTCAAGAGTTATATGACTCTAATCAGCGGTTAATTTATTTAGGTAATAAAGTTAATGACCTAAGTAATAAATATTATCGTAATAAAAAGAAAAAACCTGTTATTGATGAGTTTATAAAGATTTTAGAAATTGAGAATTCAAAGATTAAAAAACAATCTACCAAACAAAGACAAGCTGAAAATGCTAAAAAGAAAAAAATAGAAAAAGAAGCACAGCAAAAGGTTACTGAAATACGTAAGGAAAAAATTAAAGAAAAAGCAAAAGCTCCTGTAGAAGAAAAACCTAAAATTTTACCAAAATTAAACGATCGTGTTCGTTTGTTTGACGGTAAAGCTATTGGTACTATTGACAAAATAGAAAAAGGAAAAGCTATTGTTAATTATGGTTTATTTACAACTAATGTAAATATTGACTTATTAGAAGTAGTACAACGATCAAAAAAATAACATGAAAATAGTTTTTGCAACAAATAATCAAAATAAGGTAAAAGAAGTTCAAGCATTATTGCCAAACTCAATTCAGTTAATGAGTTTAAAAGAAATAGAGTGTTTTGAAGACATACCAGAAACACAAGAAACCATTACTGGTAATGCTTTACAAAAAGCTAATTATGTTTTCGATAATTATGGTTATGTTTGTTTTGCTGATGATACCGGATTAGAAGTTAATGCTTTAGATGGTGCTCCAGGTATCTACTCTGCAAGGTATGCTGGACCTGAAAAAGATTCAGAAAAAAATATGACTAAACTTTTAAAAGAATTGAAAAACAAAGATGATCGTTCTGCTCAATTTAAAACCGTTATAGCATTAGTTGGTATTGATAAAACAAAAACTTTTGAAGGTATTTGTAAAGGGGAAATAACAAATACAAAAGAAGGAGAAAAAGGTTTTGGGTACGACCCTATTTTTAAACCTTCTGGTTATCAAGAAACTTTTGCCCAAATGCCTTTAAGTACTAAAAACACTATTGGTCACCGTGGTAAAGCTGTACAAAAATTAATTACTTTTTTATCTAACTAATAAAATAACCTAACTAACTTAAAACACTATGCCAATTATAACCGATTACGAACTTAAAAATTATATTGAAAAAGAATCCGAACATAAAAAACTAGAAGAAGAACTTAACAACTCTAAAGATTCTTTTAAAAGCCTCTTAAAGCAACGAAATTTATTGTTGTTATTGGCTGTTGTACTTTTTATTGGATTAATAATTTTTCTTTTACTTAAAAATTTAAAACCAGAATTATTTATAAATCAAAAAAGTCTAGAAAGTAAAGGGTTATTATTAGTTGATAAAACAGAATATGATGATTTAAAAGAAATAAATAATAATGCTGTTCTTAAAGAAGAAATAGATACAGTTAACTCTAAAGAAGAAGAAAATTCTTTTGAACAACAGCAAAGCGTTAATGATCAAATTATATATGCAGTACAAATAGGCGCTTTTACTAATAATGATATCGGGTTATATTCTGACTCTTTTGTGCAATTTAGAGAGTTTGAAGAAGGTGGTTTTTATAAATACAGCTTAGGAGCTTTTGAGACTTTAGAAGAAGCTCAATATTTTAGAAAAAATGTACTAAATCTAGGTTTTCATGATGCTTTTGTTGCATCATACCAAAATGGACAACGCTTAAATATAGAAGATGCAGACTAAAGATTATTAATCTTTTCCTTCATAAAAAAAGAGACTTAATTAGTCTCTTTTTTTATGCTTATTTTTTTATGAAATTATAATTCAATACTAGAAAATAACAATAAGCATAACTAGTTTTTTAGTAGCTTCGTACTTTAAAAAATAAACATATGATTTCTGTTGATAATTTAGCGGTAGAATTTAGCGGAACCACTTTATTTAGTGGTGTTTCGTTTGTAGTTAATGAGCAAGATAAAATTGCCTTAATGGGAAAAAACGGAGCAGGAAAATCGACAATGATGAAAATTATTGCTGGGGTTCAAAAAGGTACTAAAGGTGGTGTTCGTTGTCCAAAAGATACTGTTATAGCATATTTACCGCAACATTTATTAACCGATGATAATTGTACTGTTGCTGAAGAGGCAGCAAAAGCATTTAATCATATTTTTGAAATGCGTGACGAAATGGAGCGCTTAAACAAAGAATTAGAAACTCGTACCGATTACGAATCTGATGATTATATGAATATCATTAGTAAGGTTTCAGACCTAGGTGAACAGTATTATGCGCTTGAAGAAATTAATTATGAAGCTGAAGTTGAAAAAGCTCTAGCCGGTTTAGGTTTTAAAAGAGAAGATTTAACTAAACAAACAAATGAATTTAGTGGTGGTTGGAGAATGCGTATAGAGTTAGCTAAAATTCTATTACAAAAACCCGATCTTATTTTATTAGATGAGCCTACAAACCACTTAGATATAGAGTCTGTTATTTGGTTAGAAGACTTTTTACTAAATAAAGCCAAAGCAGTAATTGTAATATCACACGATAAAGCTTTTATAGATGCTATAACTAATAGAACTATTGAGGTTACTATGGGGCGTATTTACGACTATAAAGCCAACTACTCTCATTATTTAGAATTAAGAAAAGACCGAAGAGCTCACCAAATAAAGGCTTACGAAGAACAACAAAAATTTATAGCAGATAACCAAGCCTTTATAGATCGTTTTAAAGGAACGTTTTCTAAAACAAACCAAGTATCGTCTAGAGAACGAATGCTTGAAAAATTAGAAATTATTGAAATTGACGAAATAGATAACTCTTCTTTAAGGTTACGTTTCCCTGCTGCTCAACGTTCAGGTGATTATCCTGTAACCGTAAAAGATTTAAGTAAAACATACGATGATTATGTAGTGTTTAAAGATGCCAACATGTCTATATCTCGTGGCGAAAAAGTATCTTTTGTAGGTCGTAACGGTGAAGGAAAATCAACTATGATAAAAGCTATCATGGGCGAAATTGATTTTGATGGTACTTGTGAACTTGGTCACAATGCAAAAGTTGGATATTTTGCACAAAATCAAGCTGCATTATTAGATCCCGATTTAACAATTTTTCAAACGGTTGACGAAGTTGCTAAAGGAGAAATAAGAACACAAATAAAAAATATTTTAGGTCGCTTTATGTTCGGTGGTCAAGATATTGATAAAAAAGTAGGAGTACTTTCTGGAGGAGAAAAAACACGTTTAGCAATGGTTAAGCTACTTTTAGATCCTGTGAATGTTCTAATACTTGATGAACCAACAAATCACTTAGACATTAAATCTAAAGACGTTTTGAAAGAAGCTTTACTAGAATTCAATGGAACTTTAATTCTAGTTTCTCACGACCGTGACTTTTTACAAGGTTTATCCGAAAAGGTATTTGAATTTAAAGACAAACGTGTGGTAGAACATTTTGAAACTATCGATGCTTTCTTAAAGCGTAATCGTATTGAAACTTTAAAGCAAATTGATTTATAATAAATTATATACTTTTATTTCGACTATATATTAAACACATCAATAGTTTTAAATAAGAACATATTCATAAATGATAAATTTTTTCAAAAGAAATAAATCTAGTATTAAGTCTATAATAATGCCTGAACTTGGTTGGGAACAGGTTGCAAAAAGTAAGAGTATAATACAATGGATTAATCCCGAAAAAACAATTTCGATATCTATAAATTACTTTGACAAAAGCCCCGACTTACCTGTTTTAAAAGACATGAAAGTTATTAGAAGCTTCTTTAGAGGACAAATTATTGAACATAATGGTGGTTTAATTCAAGTTGATTTAGCTAACTCTGAAAAATATAAAATTATAAAAACCATTTTTAAAATACCACAAGAACCAGCTGGTATAGTCTATTTAGCATCGTTAACAATTCCTTTTAAAGATTGTAGTTATGTAATTAAAATACAAGCTCCCGAAATGGAAAATATAGGAGATAGAGAATCTATTATTTTAGACCGATTAAAACATGATGGTGGTAATAGTTATCAAAATTTATCTTCAGATCCTTATATGCAAAGCTTTACAAAAGGTACTTTAATGAATAAATCAGAAGAAAAAATTTATGATATTGAATTTAAAGATCACCCTTTAAGCTTGGCTCGAAAACTTTTAGATGAAATAGAAACTAAAATTACTTTTAAACCAGAATTAGAAAAGTTGAAAAAGTATTAAAATAAAAAAGCCTTATAAACTTAAGTTTATAAGGCTTTTTTATTTTAATAGAATTAAGCTTCTATCCATTTTATTATTTCGGGATCTGTTGGTGATGTTTTAGGAGAAATACAAAGTTCTAAAAAACCATTTTCGTTAATTAAATACTTTTGAAAATTCCATATAACTTTACTATCTGCTACACCATTTAAAGCTTTTTCAGTTAAGAATTTATAAATAGCATCTTTACTTTTTCCTTTAACAGTAACTTTATTCATCATAGGAAAACTAACTCCATAATTACGAGAACAAAACTCCCCTATTTGCTTATTATCTCCTGGTTCTTGTTTAAAAAAATCATTTGCAGGAAACCCTACAATAGTAATTTTTTCATCAATATACTTATCGTGTAGTTCTTGTAGCCTTTTATATTGTGGTGTTAAACCACATTTAGAAGCCGTATTTACAATAAGTATTTTTTCCCCTTTAAGGGAATCAAAATCAAATACTTTACCCTCAAGAGTAGTAACCTTAAATTGATGAATAGAGTTTTTTACCGGATCTAGCGTACTAGTATCAACTTTCGACTCTACAATTACTTTACTAGAAAATATGTTTGACAAAATACCCATACTCGGTAATACTATTTAACAGCATTTAATAAATTAGAAAAATCAACTGTATTTTGATCTCCTGTTTGCATATTTTTTAAAGTATACTCTCCTTTTTCAGCTTCATTAGTTCCTGCTAAAACAACAAATGGAAAAGCTCTTTTATTAGCATAATTCATTTGCTTTTTCATTTTAGCACTATCTGGGTACAATTCTGCTGAAATTCCTTCTGCTCTTAATTTAGCAATAGTTTTATAAGCGTAAAGAGCTTCTTCATCTCCAAAATTAATAAAGAATACTTTAGTAGGTTGTGCAACTTCAGCCGGAAATAAATCTAGTTCTTCTAAAACTAAATAAATTCTATCTAAACCAAATGAAATACCAACACCACTTACATTTTTAAGACCAAAAACACTTGTTAAATCAGCATATCGACCACCACCACCAATAGAGCCCATTTTTACATTTTCAGGTGCTGAAACCTCAAAAATAGCTCCGGTGTAATAGTTTAATCCACGTGCCAAAGTAACATCTAAATCTAAAGTAGCTGTTTTTAAACCTAAACTTTCAATAGTATTAATTATAAAAGATAATTCTTCTACTCCTTTTAAACCTTCTTCTGAAGTTTGCAGTAGGTCTTTTAACTGTGTTAATTTCTCTAAAAAACTTCCTGTAAAAGTAAATAATGGAGCTACCTTTTCTATAGCAGCTTCAGATATTCCTTTGTTAAGCATTTCTTTTTTTACACCGTCTTCACCAATTTTATCAAGCTTATCTAAAGCAACTGTAAAGTCTATAAGTTTGTCTTTTTCACCAATAACTTCGGCAATACCCGATAATATTTTACGGTTATTCATTTTTATAGTAACACCTTCTAACTTTAAGTTAGTAAATACTGCGTCGTATAACTGAATAAATTCAATTTCTTGCCATAAAGAGTCACTACCTACAACATCAGCATCGCATTGGAAAAATTCTCTAAAACGTCCTTTTTGAGGTCTATCTGCTCTCCAAACAGGCTGAATTTGAAAACGTTTAAACGGAAAATCAATTTCATTTTGGTGTTGTACCACATAACGAGCAAAAGGTACCGTTAGGTCGTAACGTAATGCTTTTTCACTGATTTGTGGTATAAGCTTTTGACTATCTTTATTTGATAATAAATCGTCATTAGCTTTTTTAAGATAATCACCACTATTTAATATCTTGAAGATAAGACGATCTCCTTCTTCTCCATATTTCCCCATAAGGGTTGCACTGTTTTCAAAACTTGGCGTTTCAATTGGGTTGAAACCGAAATTATTGAATTGTGTACGAATTGTATTCATTATATATGTACGTTTTGCCACCTCTGCCGGTGAAAAATCGCGTGTTCCTTTTGGTAACGAAGGTTTTTGTGCCATAGTAAAAATTGTAGTGGCAAATATCTGTATAAATTGCGAAGTATGAAATATGAAAGACTTGTAATATTATAGATGTTTAATAAATATTAAAAACATAACTCGGTTCGTTATATTTGTTATGTATTAAAATGGTATAAACGGTATGAATTATATAGAGGTAGAATCGCAAAAGGATTTAAAAAAGTTGTTAGAAACTAAAAAAAAGTTATCTAAATATGCTTTTCAAAATTTAGATTTCAAAAGTTTTTCTTCCTTTTTAAATGAAGTAACATTCGATGATTGTATTTTTTTAGGTTGCCAAATACCTGAAGGTTTAGTATGTACTATTTACATGAATAACTTTTTGTTTCCTAAATTAAATATGCCCTATAATAGTTATATAAATACCTTATATACTAAAGAAAGCTTGTATAATAATTACGAGTTTGGTAAGCCTGAAACCTATAAAAACACTTTAGATTATAAGGTTTATAATCATTTTATAAAAACAGGTAAAGAAGCCGGAGACATAAAAGAGACTTTAGCTAGGCGTTTACATGATCATGCTATAACCGATGCTTTGTATGATTTTTTAGACACCTACCCTGATGATAAAAAAGTAGCTATTATGGGTGGGCATGGTCTTTCTAGAGCCGACGAAGGTTTTACTACTGTTGCATTAATAAGTAAACAATTAACCGAAAAAGGATATTTAATGCTTTCTGGTGGTGGTCCTGGCGCTATGGAAGCTACTCATGTTGGAGCTTATTTTGCAGGTAAATCTGAAACTGAATTATTAGATGCCATTTCTATTTTAAAAGCTGCACCTAGTTATAAAGATGCTCTTTGGTTAGATAAAAGTTTTGAAGTTTTAACAAAATACCCAACAACAAATTACGAAAGTGTTGGTATACCTACGTGGTTATATGGTCATGAACCCCCTTCTCCTTTTGCTACTAAAATTGCTAAATATTTTGCAAATAGTGTTCGTGAAGATGGTTTACTAGCAATTGCTAAAGGTGGAATAATTTTTACTCCTGGAAGTGCTGGTACTATTCAAGAAATTTTTCAAGATGCTACTCAAAATCATTATTTAAGTTTTGAGGTATCGAGCCCAATGGTATTTTTAAACACACATTATTGGACTAAAGAACGACCTGTATATCCATTTTTAGAACAAATGAATACCGAAAAAAAATACAATAACTTACTACTTTCTATATGTGATACTACCGAAGAAGTAATAAATGAGTTAGAAAATTTTACCATAAAAAAAGAGGCTTTAATTTAAAGCCTCTTTTTTTTAAACCCTTAAGAAAAATCTAGATTTTTCCTTCTTTTTTTGCTTTGTGAGCGCTTTCCATTTCTTCTTTAGTAATGAAACCGTCAGCGTTAGCATCTATTTTTGCAAATTTCTCTTTTAAAGGAGAATCTTCTTTAATTTCTTCTGCAGATAATTTTCCATCAGCATTAGCGTCCATTTCTTTGAACATTTCTTCTTTATTATGCTTTTTGTGTTCTGATTTAACTTCTTGAGCTTCTTGAGCACTTGCACTTACTGAAAATAACATTAGTCCTGCAGTAACGATAATTGATTTTAAAAAGGCACTTTTCATAATTTTAAGTTTAAATTTATTAGATTGATTCTGTTAGACATAAAACATTATTAAATTCATAATGTTGCCGTTAAAAATTGTTAATTATCTTATAACAACATTCTCACAAAAAAACTTACATTTTAACAAAAAGCTTGATTTTAAAAACTTTAAACATGTTTTTAGTAAAAATTTATAGCTTAAACTTTTAATTAATCATCAAAAAGCAAAAAATAAATTCGATGAAATACCTAAATATTTTGTAATATTTTTAAACAAATCCGTAAAACCTTTTACAAGTATTAATGTAATTTTGATTTAAATACCATTTACATGCAAAAAGAGTTACTTTTTTTTATAATAATG
>CAZJGP010000030.1:0-2819 GCA_964545595.1 uncultured Flavobacteriaceae bacterium
ATTGTAGCTTGCTTTCTGTATTTCCGTAATTAAAACTTAAGGAATAAATAGGAGTGTTTTTATTTGTAACCTTGTAATTGCCAGCATTTTTTGGTAATTCATTTGTCTCAAATTGCACATGGTTTTTGTATACCTGCTGCAAAGGAATAAACTGTTCGTTTTCTCCTTTTATTTCTAATATGTTATCCTGGTTTTTGTGTTCAATTTCAACCTTTATTTTATTGTCTTTTCCAATTTTGTATTCAATTTCGGGTATTACAACATTACTTTTAGCAATGTCATATAGTGTTGGAACAATTAAAGGCGATTGTTTAAAATTAGAAATTTCTTTGCTTAAAGAAGAAGCAAAAATATATAGGTTTTCAGATTGCACTAAAAATGCTGACTCATCTTCTAAAGATAAAACCGTATCGCCTCCATTAATTTTAAAACTTTCCTTTATGGTTGGATATTGAAAATTTTGAACCGTTTTTGTAAAAACATCTTTGTAAAGCGGATGAGAGAAGTTAATATTGGTAACTCTTTTTTCTGTTTTGTTCTTAGTACCAATAGTAATATTAAAATTATTTAGAAATTCAACATAGGATTCGTCTTCTTGTTTGGGAGGAATTACACATATAATGGTTCCGTTATCTATTGCTGTCTTTAAACTCTGTATTAAAGGCTTCGGTATACTATTTATTTCATTTAGGATAATAGCATCTGCTTCATTGATTTTGGCATAATTTAAGTTCGATAAATTGAAATCAAAATATTTGAACTCACTGGCTTTATATATTCTCTTTAAAAAATCATTTTGTGTTCCGTTGATAGAAAGTACACAAAGTTTTTTTGAATTATTTACGCTAAAATAACGTGTGTTATCGTAAGTAAGACCATTATCAACAAGGCTTATTTGGCCACTTATCTCGTTTTCAATATTAATAGGTACGGTAACATGTTGCTTGTCATTATCCTTAAAATTTAATGTGGCTTTACCAATTAAATTAGTTTGATTTTTAACCGAAACAGCAAGGTTATCTTTATAATTAAAAGCAGAAGCCGTAATGTGTAAATTATGCTCATTGGAGTTTTTAGAAATCCATAAGCTATCCAAAGAAACGTTTTTTACATTTTGAGGAACTAGCTGAATTATTTTAGAATTGTTTTCAGCTAATAGATTGTAATTAAAATGTTTTTTTTCTTGAAAATCAGATATAATTACAAATTGGTTATTGGGTTTATCCTTAGATAATTGTTTGTATTTTAAATTAAGCTGTTCTGGGGTAAGCTGCTCTTCGCAATAATCAATATCAAGTATTTCATTTTTAATTTCAGAAAAAGGAACATCTCTATATACTTCATTATTTGTAAAAAGACTTACATATTGATTATCCTCAATACTTTCAATTAATTGCTGTACGGCCCTTTTTAATAGAGGTCCATTTTCAGCTTTAGCTTGCATGCTAAAAGAATTATCAAGATATATAACTACTAATTCTGGTTTGGTTTCGTCTGTTTTTGATGGTAAATAAGGTTCTGCAAAAGCTAAAATAACAGTAGCTAATAATAGTAATCTACTCAGTAAAACCAGCCATTTTTTTAATTGAGAACTTTTACGTGTTTGTAGCTTTATTTTTTCTAAAAAAGCAACATTTGTAAAAGGTGTTTTTTGAAATTTTCTAAGCTTAAAAAGGTGAATGAATATTGGAATGAGTAATGTAAAAAGTACATAAAGCATAGATGGGTTTTTAAATAACATTCACATTATTTTGTATCCAAATATAATAAAAATAATAAGCCCCTATACAAATGTAAAGAGGCTTATTTTAAGTTTTTAGTAGGTTGATTTATATTCTAAAAATTTACGGTTCCATTAAAGTTACCATCATAAATACTGTGAATATTTACGTTGGAATGATATCCATAACGACCACCGTTTGGAGATAATGATATGTGTGCGCTATTTATAGGCAAATCTGCACCATTAAGATATACAGCTATAATAGTATTATTGTATTGCTGTGGACCATGATGTTGAAAGTTGTAATTTTGATCATTAGGGTTACCTGTAAATATTAAAACTTCTAATGTTTCTCCATTATTCAATTCATAAAAAACACTTTCAGTATTTCCTCTTTGAGGTTGTACTGAAGCCCCAATTACTTGATAAACATATCTTCCATCAGGTCGGTTTGTATTATCAATTGTCCCAAAGCCATGATTACAAGTATGATTACAAGTATGAACCGTTCTAGGTACAGGTCTTGGTTGTGGTACGGGTACCGGTACTGGTCGAGGAACTGGTTGTGGTACTCTTCTTGGTTGTGGTACAGGTCTAGGAGCCCTTTTAGGGTTACCAATTACGATATCTGGTATGCCTACGTCTATTGAAACACCTCCACCAACTCGTACTTGAGCAGTAGAAAAAAGTATACCACTAATAAAGAATAAAGCGAGTAACTGAATTGATTTTTTCATGAGTTGAGTTATTGAGAAATTATAAGATTTGTAATACCAAACACTATGCCAAAAAAAACCACCTATTCATAAATAGGTGGTTTTTATAGTTATGTATTAAAAAGATTACTTAATAAATTTAATCACTTTAATAGTTTGATTTTCGTTTACTAACCTTAATAAATAAAGACCATTGCTTAAATTACTTGTGTTTATTGGAGTAACGTTTTCTTCAATTATATTTCTTGAAATAACGCTTCCGTCAATACTAATAATTTCAGCATGTGAATAACGATTAGCATCGTTAACACTTATATTAAGTTGATCTACTACTGGATTAGGATAAAGTGAAATGCTAGCAGAGGCATCTTCTTCTATAC
>CAZJGP010000031.1:0-22026 GCA_964545595.1 uncultured Flavobacteriaceae bacterium
GTCTTTTATTTCGTCTGTAAGTTCTTTCGTTAATTCAAAAGCCATAACGCGCGATTTATTTTGGTCTATAAAGGTAATAGCTCCTTTATTTGTAAACTATTGTTATTGATATTTTTCAACCATTAAAGTCAAATCAATAAACGTTTGTACTGATAATTGTTCTGGTCGTTTATTAAAGACCTCTTTGTCTGTTTCTTCTTTTGGCAAACCAAAAGATTTCATTCCATTTCGTAAAGTTTTTCTTCGCATGTTAAAAGCGCTTTTTACTATCGAAACAAATAGTTTTTCGGAACACGGGAGCGTGTAATTTTCTTTTCTGCGTAAGCGCAAAACACCACTGTCTACTTTTGGTGGCGGATAAAAAACTTCAGGTCCTACAGTAAACAAATATTCTGCATCATAAAAAGCTTGTGTTAATATAGAGATTACTCCGTATGCTTTACTACCTTCTTTTTCGCAAATTCGCTGAGCTACTTCTTTTTGAAACATACCTGTAAACTCCGGCACCAGCTCTCTATTTTCAATAGCTTTAAAAACTATTTGAGATGATATATTATATGGGAAATTTCCTGTGATGGCAAACTCTTCTCCTTTGAATAACGCTTTTAAATCTGACTTTAAAAAGTCCGCTTCAATAACCGTAAAAGATTTTGTTTTATTTATTTGTGCTGCATGTTCTAATGTAAAGCTTTCTCTCAAGTACTCGATAGACTCCGTATCTAAATCTAAAGCAATTAAATTAATAGGGGCTCCCAATAGATATTTAGTTAAAACACCTGTACCTGGTCCTATTTCAACAACATTTGCATAACCTTCTCCCGTAAGGGTTTCGCCTATTCTTTTAGCTACTGACTCATCTTTTAAAAAGTGTTGCCCTAAATGTTTTTTTGCTTTTACAGGCGAAGCATCTGCCTTTATAAAATCATCTTTATGGTATTTTTTCTTTTTTTGGAACTTTGCCATTTTAATATAGATTTACAACTTTTAACTCTGTACTAAAATCAACATATTGCCCTTGAAATTTTGAATGAGATTTTATTAGATCTGCTTGATCTTCTTTTTCAAACTGTTTTAACATCTCTTTACTCTCTGTAAAATACTGTGTACTGTAAGTTACACCACCCATTTCTTCTTCTACTTGCACCTTTGTCATAATAGCTTTACTAAATTTTTTAGTAGCTAACATTGCTGGTATAAAAGTTTCATGCATCCAAAGCAACCATTCATTATTAATTTCTTCGGATACGTTAGTAGTTATATTATATATGTACATAGTAATAATTTTAAGACAAAGGTAAGCATTGTCAATGGCTCTAAGCTTATTAATGATTAGCTTACCTAAATTTAATAAACAACAATTGTAAGTTATTAAAAATGTAAACGTACTAACAGTCGTACATAAAAATTAGATTAAATTTATAATAACTCTTATATAATTATGAAAAAAATAATATTATTAATAGCATTAGTTAGTTTTCAGCTAGGATTTTCGCAAAGTACTGCTTCTTTTTTTGAAAAGGCTGATAGCTTTTTTAAAACATATGTTACTAAAGGAAAAGTTAATTATACAAAAGTAAAAGCAAACCCGGCTGCATTAAATTCTTTAATTGAAACAATTGGAAAAACCTCTGTTTCTTCGAGTAAAGCAAAAGAATATCAAGCATTTTATATTAACGCATATAACTTATCAGTTATTAAAGGTATTGTAGATAATTATCCTGTTAGCTCTCCATTAAAAATTGGTGGTTTCTTTGATGCTAAAAAACATTTAATTTCTGGTAAAAAAATTACTTTAAACGATATTGAAAATAAATTACTTAGAAAAGTATTCCCTAAAGAAGCTCGTTTTCACTTTGCTTTAGTGTGTGCTGGTCTTGGTTGCCCTCCTATCATTAACAAAGCGTATAAGCCTGCTACATTAGAAAGCCAATTACAAAAACAAACTGTACTTGCAATGGACAACCCTCAATTTATTAGAGTTAACGGTAGTAAAGTAAAAATTTCTCAAATTTTTGAATGGTACAAAAAAGACTTTACACAGTTTGGTTCTTTAGTTGAATTTATTAACAAGTACAAAACTGTAAAATTGCCAGCTAAAAGCAAAACAAGTTTTTATACTTATGACTGGGCTTTAAACGATATTAAATAATATAAAACACAATTAATACAACTACAACACTATGAATAAATTAATAAAAATAACGTTAGGAGTTACTCTAGCGCTTAGTTCTACATTAGGTTTTGCTCAAGATGAAGAAGAAAGTGAATTATCAAATATTCAAAAATTTACTCCTTCTAAGCTTTTAGCTAAAGGGCAATGGGACATAAAAACTTTTAACAGTGTATATACACAAACCAGAAAAACAGATTCTGGATCAAGTTCTGAAAGCATTCCTAGAGAAACTTTTTTTACAAGTACTAATGAAATTTATACAGGTATAAGTAACAATTCTAGATTAAACGTTGGTCTTATTTTCCAAATAAGGTCAAACACAACTAATGGCAGAGGACCTTTTAGTGTTTTTAAATTTCAAGATAACCTAACAGATGCTCGAACTGGATTCACAACAATTGCACCATCTATTAAGTTCCAACCAATTGCTAGTCTGTCAAACTTTTCTATTACAAGTAGTTTCTTCATTCCTATATTTGAAGATGTTGCTACTAATGACTTAATTAATGATGCATTATTTTTAGATCAACGTAGTTTTGTTTGGGAAAACAGATTTTTCTATGACCACACGTTTGGAGGTGGAAGATGGCAAGTATTTACCGAAGTAAATGTAAGATACAATTTTGGTGATGCGCAAGGTGAAGCAAATTCTGAAACTGAAAATGTTGGGGAAAGATTTGCTAACGACAGTATCTTTTTACCCGTAAGTGCTTTCTTAAGTTATTTCCCTACATCAGATACTACTGTATTTATTAATGCTCAACAATTAACATTAATTGATATTGATAATGATTTTTCACAAGATGGAACAGCAGTAGGTTTTGGTGCTAAATATCAAATCAACAAACAACTAAATCTTGAAGTTTCTTACAGTAATATTGTTAGAGGTAATAATTTTCAAGGTCTTGGACAAACTTTCGGTTTAGGGTTAAGGTATTTACTATAAACCTTATATTAGTGGAAAATCTCTACTACCAATATGAAAAAAAGAATATACATTCTTTTTATTTTAATATTCACATCAATAAATGCCATTGCACAAAATTGTGTGGTGGCATCTGTTGATTTTGAAGATCTAAAAAAGACAAACTCTTCTTTTTTAAAAAAACTAATACACACAAAACAAGGACTTAAGCTCAACACAACAACTCTTGACAAAGACATTACACGACTTATCCGCTTACCAGCAATTGCAAATGCAAGTTATACTATTCAAGAAAGTCAACTAGGGTGCATTATAAAAATTAAAGTACAAGAAAACTTTACATTAATTCCTACCGCCGACTTTTTTCAGACAACAGATGAGCAGGTTAACGAAATTGCCTATACAATTGGTTTAACAGAACACAATTTATTTAAAAGAAGCATTAGCTTAGGCGCTTGGTACCAAAGAAATGTTTTTGATTCTTACTCCATAAGTCTAAATGCACCATATCTATTTAGTCCTAAAACTGGACTTTCAGTTAGCTATAATAATTTAACTACTCAAGAACCTGTTTTTTTTACTGATGGTACTGTAAATTTTAAATACAACAATGAATCTTTAGAAGTATTAGGCCTACATCAATTTAATTTTAAAAACAACTTAGTTTTCGGTGTTAATGTTTTTAGAGAACAATACAATACTGCCATAGAAAACACTATTGGAATAGAAGGCGCTAAAGCCGATTTTAGTTTCGACAAGATTTTATTTAAATCTATATACACACACGATAATTTAAAATATTTTTTCCAATATATATCTGGCTTTAAAAGTCAATTAAACTTACAATATGTTACCAGTGATGATGAAAGGGTTAGTAACTTTCTAATTGGCTGGAATGACTTTCTTTATTACAAAAGAGTTAAAGAAAGGGGAAATTGGGCTACTAGACTTCGCTTAGGTTTATCTAGTAATAGCGACTCTCCTTTTGCTCCTTTTTCAGTAGATAACAATTTAAATGTTCGTGGGGTAGGAAGTCAAATAGATAGAGGAACAGGTATTATTACCCTTAATACCGAATACCGATATACTTTAAAAGAGAAAGATTGGTACGCTATACAAACTAATGTCTTTCTAGACACTGGTACTTGGCGTAACCCTGGTGGCGATTTCAGTGACTTTGCTGACATTAACAATGTCCGTATTTTCCCAGGTGTAGGTTTACGTTTTATACATAAAAAAATTTTCAACTTAACATTTAGAGCTGATTTTGGTTATGGAATAATAAACAATGATCCTTCAGGTCTTGTCTTTGGTGTAGGCCAATATTTCTAATTAAAATACTCTAATATCACTTATAGTATTTACTATTATTTCACTTATCACCTTAAGAAAACACACTCTCTTATAAATTCTTGTGTTTTACATAGTTTTAAGTAAAATTAATTAATAAGTAGTACCGCTTTGTAATCCGAAAATATAATCATACATTTGCACCCCTGTTTTATACAGGAAAAGGAATGTTTAATAATCAGTAAAATTAATTAGTGTGGACACATTAAGTTACAAAACAGTATCTGCCAACAAAGCAACTGCTAATAAAGAGTGGTTATTGGTAGACGCTGAAGGACAAGCTTTAGGTCGCGTTTCTTCGGTTATAGCAAAGCTATTAAGAGGAAAACACAAGCCAAATTTTACCCCGCATGCTGACTGTGGTGACAACGTGGTTGTAATCAACGCAGAAAAAGTAACGCTTTCGGGGAAAAAATGGAGTGACAAATCATATATTCGTCACACCGGCTATCCAGGCGGACAAAGAAGCTTAACAGCTCAAGAATTATTCGACAAAGGACCAGAGCGTCTTGTTGAAAAAGCAGTAAAAGGAATGTTACCTAAGAATAAATTAGGAGCTGAACTTTTCCGCAATTTAAAAGTGGTAAACGGAGCAAGTCATCAGTACGATGCTCAAAAGCCAAGAACTATTAACTTAAAAGAATTTAAGTAATGGAAATTATTCACAAAATTGGTCGTAGAAAGACCTCTGTTGCACGTGTTTACATATCTGAAGGATCAGGTGTTGTAACTGTGAACAAAAAAGAACTTAGCGATTATTTCCCTACAGGAACGTTACAGTACAAAGTAAACCAACCATTCTTATTAACTGAGAACGAAGGTAAATACGATGTAAAAGTAAACGTTTACGGAGGAGGAATCACTGGTCAAGCAGAAGCTATTCGTTTAGCAATCTCTAGAGCTTTATGCGAAATTGATGCTGAATACCGTTTAACGCTTAAGCCAGAAGGTCTATTAACTAGAGACCCTCGTATGGTTGAACGTAAGAAATTCGGTCAGAAGAAAGCACGTAAAAAATTCCAATTCTCGAAACGTTAATATCCAATCTATATTTGGATGTTTGTTTTATTGGAAACAAATTATTAAAAAATCATGTTGTCGTTGTCTCAAATTTATTTGAGAGATTAGTTTAGCATCTAAACTTTGATTACTCAAAGTTGCTAAGTAAGGTCAACGGAACGTAAACTATTACAAAAATGGCAAACAACATTGAAGTAAAAGAATTACTAGACGCAGGTGTACACTTTGGTCACTTGACTAGAAGATGGGATCCAAACATGGCACCATATATTTATATGGAGCGTAACGGAATTCACATTATTAACTTATACAAGACTGCTGCAAAGATTGACGAAGCTTCTGAAGCTTTGAAAAAAATTGCTGCTTCTGGTAGAAAAATCCTTTTTGTTGCTACTAAAAAGCAAGCAAAAGAAATAGTAGCTGAAAAAGCAGGTAAAGCTAACCAACCTTTCATTACTGAAAGATGGCCTGGTGGAATGCTTACAAACTTTGTTACTATCCGTAAAGCGATCAAAAAGATGGCTACTATTGATAGAATGAAGAAAGACGGTACTTTTATGACTCTTTCTAAGAAAGAGCGTTTACAAGTAGATCGTTTACGTGCTAAGTTAGATAAAAACTTAGGTTCTATTGTAGATATGACTCGTTTACCGGGTGCACTTTTCATTGTAGATATTACAAGAGAACACATTGCGGTTAAAGAAGCTCAAAAATTAAACATTCCTATTTTTGCAATGGTAGATACTAACTCTGACCCACGTCAGGTTGACTATATCATCCCTGCAAACGACGATGCTTCAAAGTCTATCGACAAAGTAATGACATACGTAAGTGATGCTATTATTGAAGGATTAAACGAGCGCAAAGCAGCAAAAGATGCTAAAGATGCAGCCCCAAAAGCAGCACCGGCTCCTAAGGCTGAAACAGCTCCTGCTACTGAAGCCTCTTCTGAAGAAGCTAAAGCTTAGTAATTCAGTCTTTAAGACTACTTTTACAATATCGAAACCTATGGTTTCATGTTAACTAAAGGTTAACAATGACAAATAAGTCGTTTAGATGGTTTCTTAGTATTCGCTAAACGACTTATTTTTTTAAATTTAAACTCATTTTTAAAACATATATTATGTCTAAAATAAGCGCTGCAGATGTAGGTAAGTTAAGAAAAACTACCGGAGCAGGTATGATGGATTGTAAAAAAGCCCTAGTAGAAGCTGAAGGTGATTTTGACAAAGCTATCGACGTTCTTCGTAAAAAAGGACAAAAAATTGCTGACAAAAGAGCTGATAGAGATTCTAGCGAAGGTGCTGTTATCGCAAAAGTTAACGCTGACAATACAAGAGGTGTTATCGTTTCTTTAAACTGTGAAACTGATTTCGTTGCTAAGAATGATACTTACGTTACTATGGCTAACAAAATGGCCGAAGTAGCAATCAACTACAACTCTAAAGATGAGTTTTTAGCTGCTGAATACGAAGCTGGAATGACAGTTTCTGAAAAATTAATTGAGCAAACTGGTGTTATCGGTGAGAAAATTGAAATAGGTGGATTCAAAACTTTTGAAGCTCCATTTATTGGTTCTTACATTCATGGTAACAAAATTGGTGCTTTAGTTGGTTTATCATCTGCTATCGAAGGTGGTGCTGAATTAGCTAAAAGTGTATCAATGCAAGTAGCTTCTATGGGAGCAACTACATTATCTTACAAAGATTTTGATGCTGCATACGTTGAGTCTGAAACTCAAGCACGTATTGCTGCAATTGAAAAAGATAATATTGAATTAGGTCGTTTAGGAAAAACTCTTAAAAACGTACCTTTATTCATCTCTCGTTCTCAAATTAATGATGAAGTTTTAGCTAAAGCTGAAGCTCAAATTAAAGAAGAATTAGCAGCAGAAGGAAAGCCTGAAAAAATCTGGGATAGAATTTTACCTGGAAAATTAGAGCGTTTTATCTCTGATAACTCTACTTTAGATCACGAACAATGCTTATTAGACCAACGTTTTATTATGGACGACTCTAAGAGCGTTGCTGAATTCGTTGCTTCTAAAGGAGATGTTTCTGTAATTGGATTCGAAAGAGTTTCTTTAGTATAATTACTAAAACTCTAACCCATATTAAAAACCGTGTTGAGCAATCAATACGGTTTTTTTTGTAAAACAAACAAAGACATAATAAAGCATTTACAAAACAACATACTATTATCATTAAAATGTGGTTTAGTAAACAGAAGTCAACAAAAGAAAATATTATATTTGTGATACCATTTTATTTATAGCATGAAATACAAAAGAATATTACTAAAATTATCCGGAGAAGCCCTAATGGGTAATTTACAATACGGAATTGACCCTGATCGTTTAGCAGAATATGCTACACAAATTAAAGAAATAACAGATAAAGGTATTGAAGTTGCCATTGTTATTGGTGGGGGTAATATTTTTAGAGGTTTAGCAGGAGCTAGCAAAGGAATGGATCGCGTACAAGGTGACCATATGGGAATGTTAGCTACTGTAATTAATGGTTTAGCATTACAAGGAGCTATTGAAGATCAAGGTGTATTAACAAGATTACAATCAGCTATACAAGTAGACGAAGTTGCTGAACCATTTATTAGAAGAAAAGCAATGCGCCATTTAGAAAAAGGTCGTGTTGTTATTTTTGGAGGTGGTACAGGAAACCCATACTTTACAACAGATTCTGCTGCTGTATTAAGAGCTATAGAAATTAAAGCAGATGTTATTCTTAAAGGAACTCGTGTAGATGGAATATATACCGCCGATCCAGAAAAAGATACTAATGCTATAAAATACGACAACATCAGTTTTGATGAAGTATTGAAAAAAGGACTTAAAGTAATGGATACAACAGCATTTACTTTAAGCCAAGAAAATGAATTACCAATTATTGTATTTGATATGAATACATCAGGAAACTTAATGAAAATAGTTTCTGGTGAAAATATTGGTACAACTGTAGACGTATAAAATTAGTTTAGCATAAGTTATGACTGAAGAAATAGACTTTATATTAGATAGCACAAAAGAAGCTATGGCAAATGCTTTAACGCATTTAGAAAAACAATTCTCAAATATTAGAGCTGGTAAAGCTAGTCCTGCAATGTTAGGTAGTGTTACTGTAGATTATTATGGCTCTCAAACACCATTAGGTCAAATAGGTAATGTAAATGCACCTGATGCACGTACAATTACAGTTCAGCCTTATGAAAAATCAATGATTCAGCCAATTGAAAAAGGAATCATGTTAGCAAATCTTGGTTTTAACCCAATGAATAATGGTGAAATGGTTATTATTAGTGTACCTCCATTAACTGAAGAAAGAAGACGTGATTTAGCAAAACAAGCTAAAGCAGAAGCTGAAGATTCAAAAGTTGGTGTACGTAATGATCGTAAAAACGCTAATAACGAAATTAAAAAATTAGTTAAGGACGGATTATCTGAAGATGTTTCTAAAAATACAGAAACAGATATTCAAGCTTTAACAGATAAATATATTAAACAAATTGATCAAATGCTTTCTGATAAAGAAGCTGAAATCATGAAAGTTTAAACACTCTCTATAACAACATAAAAAGCAACTGAATTAATTCTGTTGCTTTTTTTATTACTTTATTTTACACCTCTATTCTTTATTTTAGTAAAGAAAAACAACCATAACATGAGTGCTCTAAAAAGAAAAAATAATAGTTTTTGGAATGGCTTTGCAAAGTTAATTCTCAACAACCGAATTGCAATTACTGTATTATTAATTGCTATTACTTTCGGGTTAATTAGCCAATGGAAAAATATACAATTTTCTTTTACCGAAGCAAATTTATTACCCAATAAGCACGAGATAAACAACAAGTACAATGACTTCTTAGATAAATTTGGAGAAGAAGGTGTTGTTATTGTTATGGCTGTGAACGACTCTACTATTTATCAACAAAAAAAATTCAACAACTGGGTTAATCTTAACAAGAAACTAGAAAAGTTCAAAGAGGTTGATTTCGTATTTTCATTTTCTGGAGTAAAAGAATTAAAGAAATTTGAAAACCCTAAATCATTTCAACTCAAACCTATCTTAGATGATAAAGTATTTACTGAATCTGATATTAAAGATTATAAAAACAAGCTTTTTAATGAATTACCTTTTTATGAAGGTTTAATTTATAGCGGTTCACAAAAAACTATACAGTCTGCTCTTTATATAAGACAAGATGTTGTAAACACCAAAGCTCGTAGGGATTTTATTATAGGTAACCTAAACCCTTTAATAGAACAATTTGAGAGAGAAAATGGTGTAGACATGAAAGTTTCTGGTATGCCATACATAAGAACCATGAATTCAAAAAATATTTTTGATGAAATGAAACTATTCTTAGCTGCTGCATTAGCAGTAACCTCTTTATTGTTTTTCTTTTTCTTCCGCTCCGTAAGAGCTACCGTAATATCAATGATAGCGGTAGTTATTGGAGTTATATGGGCCTTTGGATTCATAGGACTTTTCCATTATGAAATAACAGTACTTACTGCTATTATTCCTCCTTTAGTAATTGTTATAGGAATACCAAACTGCATATTTTTAATAAATAAGTATCAACAAGAAATTAAAAAAGAAGCTAACAAAACTAAAGCCCTACAACAAACAATAAGCAAAGTTGGTTACGCTACGTTAATGACCAATGTAACTACTGCAGCAGGTTTTGCTACCTTTATACTTACTGCTAATACTTTACTAATACAATTCGGTACAATAGCATCAGCTTGTATATTTGGCTTATTTATTTTATGTGTATTAATTATTCCTATTCTATATAGTATAATGCCACTACCTAAAGAAAGGCATTTAAAACACCTTGATAAACGTTGGGTAGATGGTTTAATTAACTGGATGGAAAAAATAGTATCTGATAATAGAAAAGCTATTTATTCAACTTCTTTTCTAATACTTGCTTTAAGTTTAATAGGTATTTCTAAAATTAAGGTATCTGGAAGCCTACTTGAAGAAATGTCTAAAAAATCAAACTTTTTTCATGACATAAAATTCTTTGAAAATGAATTTGAAGGTGTAATGCCTCTAGAAATTCTTATAGACACCAAAAAACAAAAAGGGGTTTACAAACTATCTACTCTTAAAAGGATTGATCAATTAAACACTGAAATTGAAAAGTTTCCGGAATTATCAAAAACAAAATCAGTAGTAAACATTGTTAAGTTTGCTAAACAAGCCTTTTATAATGGTAATCCTGATTTTTATAAATTACCAACAAGTCAAGAGCGCAACTTTATGTTACCATACATTAAATCTCTTGGTAATGATAAAAACTTACTTTCTTCATATGTAGATTCTACTGCGCAATATACTCGTATAACAACATTTATGAAAGATGTTGGGACAGAGAAAATGGAAGAAATTGAAAATACCCTATACCCTATTATCGATAAAATTTTTCCTAAAGAAAGGTATGATGTATCCTTTACTGGCCGTGCTTTAATATTCCAAAAAGGAACTAATTATTTAGTCAAAAACTTACGCCAATCATTATTATTGGCAGTAGTGTTAATTGTATTAATAATGCTCTACATGTTCCGTTCTGTACGCATGATTTTAATTTCGTTAATACCAAACCTACTACCCTTATTTATAACCGGTGGTATAATGGGCTTTATTGGCTTACCAATTAAACCTTCAACAATTTTAGTGTTTAGTATTGCTTTTGGAATATCGGTAGATGATACAATTCATTTTCTAGCTAAATACCGCCAAGAACTAACTGCCACTAGCGGCAATGTAATTAAAGCTACTTTTGCTGCTTTACGCGAAACAGGACTTAGTATGTTTTATACCTCGACTGTGTTATTTTGCGGATTTGCCGTTTTCTTAATTTCTAGTTTCGGAGGAACAAAAGCTTTGGGAGGGTTAATATCAGCAACACTTTTATTTGCTATGTTATCAAACTTAGTTTTACTACCTGCTTTATTACTAGGATTCAACAGTATTACTTCTAAAAAGAACAAATAAAACCTGTATTTAATATTTCTAGAAAACCATAAAACTTCTTTTTATAATAGAATTAATCACAAAGATTCTTAGTATTTTTATTCCTATAAGAAATAAAAATATGAGGCACTTAAAGATTATTGATGCTTTAAAGGAAGATAAATTACTTCAAGAAATAAATATACATGGATGGGTGCGTTCTTTTAGAAACGGAAGATTTATTGCCCTTAACGATGGATCTTGTATACATAATTTACAGTGTGTAATTGAAGACAATACTATTGAACAAACTGTAATTGAAAAAATTACTATTGGATCCTCGTTAGTTATTACCGGAACTTTAAAAGAAAGCCAAGGTAAAGGACAACGCGTAGAATTAGAAATTTCTAACATAAATATTGAAGGAGTTGCTGACCCTGAAGAATTAAAAAAAACAATTCTTTCTCCTAAAAAACACAGTTTAGAAACACTTAGAGAACAAGCACATTTACGTGTTCGCACCAATACATTTGGCGCTATTATGCGTGTACGCTCTAAACTTTCTTTTGCAGTACATAAATATTTTCAAGAACGAAATTTTCATTACGTAAATACACCAATAATTACCTCTAGTGATGCTGAAGGAGCTGGTGAAACATTCCGTGTAACTCATATGGATTTGGATAATTTACCCAAAGATGAAAATCAAAAAGTAGACAACTCTAAAGATTTTTTTGGAAAGACAACAAATTTAACTGTATCTGGTCAATTAGAAGGGGAAACTTATGCCATGGGACTTGGTAATATTTACACTTTTGGCCCTACTTTTAGAGCTGAAAATTCAAATACATCAAGACACTTAGCCGAATTTTGGATGATAGAACCCGAAATGGCTTTTTGTGATCTAGATCAAAACATGGACACTGCTGAAAGTTTTATTAAATACGTAATAAAATATGCACTTGACAATTGTGCTGACGATTTAGCTTTTCTAGAAGAGCGTTTAATAAACGAAGATAAACAGAAGCCAGCTGCTAAACGTAATGAAATGAGTTTAATAGACAAATTAAACTTTGTTGTTTCTAACAATTTTATACGAGTTAGTTATACTGAAGCAATAGAAATATTAAAAAATTCTAAACCAAACAAAAAGAAAAAATTCAAATATCCTGTTAACGAATGGGGAATTGATCTGCAAAGTGAACATGAACGCTTTTTAGTAGAAAAACATTTTAAATGCCCTGTTATTTTATATGATTATCCTGCAAACATAAAGGCTTTTTATATGCGTTTAAATGATGATGGCGAAACTGTAAGAGCAATGGACGTATTATTTCCTGGTATTGGTGAAATTGTTGGAGGGTCGCAAAGAGAAGAACGCTTAGAGGTCCTTAAAGAAAAAATGGATGTTCTAGATATTGATCATGAAGAACTATATTGGTATTTAGATACTCGTCGTTTTGGAACTTGCACCCATAGTGGTTTTGGTCTTGGTTTTGAACGTTTAGTTTTATTTGTTACGGGAATGAGTAATGTTCGTGATGTTATACCTTACCCAAGAACACCTATGAATGCTGATTTTTAAAAAAAATATAATCGATATTCAATTACTATTCACCGAATAAAACCACTTATTAAAAATAGAGATTAATGTACTGACAACAAATTTCAGTATCTTTAAATAATATTTAAAAACAATAAATTTTATTGTTTTTAGAAACGATAAAATTTTTTATGCTAAAGCAACAATTCAATTTAAAATTATCTCAAAAGTTATCTCCGCAACAAATTCAATTAATGAAATTGATACAGTTGCCAACACAAGCTTTTGAACAACGATTACAACAAGAAATTGAAGAAAACCCTGCTTTAGATACCGGAAAAGAAAAGTTAGAAGACGCTAATGATGAGTTTAGTAATGAAAACTCTGATGAGTATGATGACAATAACCAAGAAGCTGTCATTAATATAGATGATTATTTAAGTGACGACGAAATGCCGTCGTACCGCACACAATCAAATAATTATAGTGCTGACGATGATGACAAATCTGTTCCTTATGCAAGTGGAACAAGTTTTAATCAACATTTAAAAACACAACTTAACACTTATACTCTTAATGAAACAGATCATCAAATAGCAACTTTTTTAATAGGTAGTATTGATGAAAGTGGTTACATACGTCGTTCGTTAGAAGACATATCGGACGATTTAGCATTTACACAAAATGTTTATACTGATGTAGAAGCTATAGAACGTGTATTAAAATTAGTACACCAACTAGACCCTGCTGGTGTTGGTGCTCGTAATCTACAAGAGTGCTTATTAATTCAGCTAAAGCGAAAAACAAAAACTATTGATATTGTTTTAGCTACTAAAATAATTGAAGATTCATTTGATCATTTTACTAAAAAACATTACAAAAAATTAATATCAAAATATAGCATAAACGAAGAGCAACTTAAAGATGCTATTGTTGAAATTGAACACTTAAATCCTAAACCAGGAGGTAGTATTTCTGGAAACACAAGAATAGTTGAACATGTAGTTCCTGATTTTACCATACGTATTGTTGACGGTGAATTAGAATTAAGTTTAAATGGTCGTAATGCTCCTGAGCTACATGTTTCAGGTGCGTATAACGAAATGCTTAAAGGCTACAAGGAAAGTAAAGAAAAAACTAAGTCTCAAAAAGATGCTGTTTTATTTATTAAACAAAAATTAGATGCTGCAAAATGGTTTATTGACGCCGTAAAACAACGCCAACAAACTTTAATGGTTACTATGAGTGCCATTATGAATTATCAAAAAGAGTACTTTTTAACTGGTGATGAGCGTAATTTAAAGCCAATGATTTTAAAGGACATAGCTGACGAAATAGAAATGGACGTTAGTACTATCTCGCGTGTTGCAAACAGTAAATATGTTGACACTCCTTACGGAACTAAATTAATAAAGGTTTTCTTTTCTGAATCTATGACTAATGATCAAGGAGAAGAGGTTTCTACTAGAGAAATTAAAAAAATATTAGAAATAACTATTGAAGAAGAAGATAAACGCAAACCCCTTACAGATGATAAACTTGCCGCTATTCTTAAAGAAAAAGGTTACCCTATTGCGCGCCGTACTATTGCAAAATACAGAGAGCAATTAGACTTACCTGTTGCTAGACTTCGAAAAAAAATTTAAACTATAGAATGTAGAATATCAACCCTATTTTTATAGGCTGAAAAGCTCCCTGTTGATTAATTACGTTTACAGAATCATCGAACAAACTATTTAGACTATAGTACACATTAAAATTAAAAGTATTCCAACCAAAAGTCAATGTGGTTGCTACTCTAAAACGGTCTAAGCCATCAGGAGAAGTATCTTCATAACGCACTCCATCATTACTTCTGAATTCAGATTTAAAATAATTTAAATAACCTAAACGTACCCCTGCGTAAATTCTCCAAAATTTATAACTCTGTGGTGTCGAAGTTCTCCAACGTAATTCTAAAGGAACTTCAATAAGGTGTGTGGTAAATCTATTTTGATCTAAATCATCGTCATTGGTTATTTCTCTAAACTCGGTTCCATTACCAGAATCTGGAATAATTAATAAGTCATGATTATAACTATTAATTGAATATCCTGCTCCTACCCCTACAGCCCAATTTCTTCTTTTTGTAAACGGAAAATCTCTAATAAAACCCGCATGTAACCCTCCTGAAAAACCTGATTGTGAGACACCTGAAGGTCTGTCATTTATAATATGAAAAGTACCCGAAATATAAAATTGATCCTCTCTATAAAGTGAATCTACCTCAGGGTAAACTAAATGTAATTCATCAGTTTGAGCTAATAAACTACAGAAGGAAAGTAAAAAAAGAACAATTATTTTAAATTTCATACTAACAAATATAATATCTAATTAATTAACACACTTACACTACACAACTACATAGTTATCAGTCAATTACCACATTAATTCTATATATTTAAATTTAAAAAACTAAATATCAGTAAGTTACACATTGAACTTTAATAGCAAAAAGCATAAAAAAAATAATTTTAACACAAAATATCAAATGTTTATTTTTTATTTTTGCCAATAAATATTTGATTTTTTTAAAGTGTTTTCAAAAATTAACACTTAATACAACACTTTTATCTTATTTTTACAAAAAATACTGGTCGATGAAATACTTTATTTACACACTGTTAATTCTTTCTATTCTATTAGTTGGTTTTAATATTACTCAAATTAATTTTGAAGCTCCTTTTCAAAAAGACAGCTTTATTGCTGTAATTGCTGTGGTAGCTGCATTATGTGTAATCACCTTGAGTTTAATATTACTTACTTCTAAAAAAATTGAACTTAAGTACAACAAGCTTAATCAATAAAATAATTATTGAATTTAGAAGCTTAAAACTTTTTTAATCATACTATCTGAACTATTTATTATTTTGTAATATAGATTAGTTGAAATTAATTGTTTTGCTATTTCTGCCCTCAAATACAATTTAATTAGCTTATCATTAGATTCTTTAGTTTCTGAAAAATCTAAACCTTTCTCTCCTGAATATTTTTTAAACTGAGTTAACATCTCTTCTGTAACAACAAACTCTTCAACTTTATCATTACTTAATTCATTATAAAAACTTCTGTTTTTATCTAGCTCATTAAATACAAAACGACTTAAAACCCCTGAATAATCAGCAAATTCTAAAACCTCAATATTCCTATCACTTGATTTTTCTACATATACCTCTGGTATTATACCTCCGCCCCCGTAAACAATTTTACCTTTTGGTGTTTTAAAAATTAATGAGTCGTTAACTTTTACTTTTGTAGAATCTTGTAGTTCTCCTGAATTATACCTTTCTAAATATTCTTCATAATAAGCATCTTTCCCTTTTTCATATGATCGTTGTATGGATCGACCTGTTGGAGTAAAATATTTTGAAACCGTCAAACGCACACTACTTCCATCTCCTAAGTCCATTTCTCGTTGTACTAGTCCTTTACCAAAAGAACGACGACCAATAATTACTCCCTTATCATTATCTTGTAATGCACCTGCTAAAATTTCGCTAGCCGATGCTGAGTTTTCATCTATTAATACATAAACTTGCCCTTTTTCAAAATCTCCTTTAGATGTTGCTATCGAATTATTTACTTCATTATTACGATCTTTAGTAAACATTATTAGCTTATCATCTTCTAAAAATTCGTCTGCAATCTCTATAGCTGGAGAAACATACCCTCCACCATTACCGCGTAAATCGAGCACTAAACCTTTTATGTTTTTTTCTAATAAAAAATTCAATGACTCTTTAAATTCTTTATAAGTAGTTTCTGCAAAGCGTTCTATTTTTATATACCCTATTTCTTCTGAAAGTATAAAAACGGCCCCGACACTTTTAATAGGTACTACAGCCCTTTTTAAATCAAAATTTATTAAGCCTTTATCTGGTCTTTCTACTAGCAATTGCACATTACTATCAATAGGACCTTTAAGCTTTTTAATTAAGCCTTTATTTTTTGCTTTTTTTCCGTGTAAAGTATCAGAACCTGCCATTAATATCCTATCTCCTGAAAGAATACCCGCTTTAGAACTTGGACCACCAGCAATAGTACTTATTACTGCAATGGTATCGTTCTTCATAAAATAATTAACCCCAATACCAATAAAATCGCCTTGCATACGCTCTGCAATATTAGACATGTCTTCTTTAGGAATATAAGTAGAATGCGGATCTAGCTTGCCTAAAATATTAGATACTGCCTTATCAACAATACTGTCAGTATCTACTGGGTTTACATATAAATCTTCTATATAATCAATTAACCTGTTAAGCTTTTCTTTTTTAGGATTACTTTCTAAGGTTATTTTTCCAGAAACTCGAGTTACTCGATTACCAATTCCAAAACCTAAGGTTAACCCAATAAATAGAATAAGAATAGATTTTGTAAAAGACATATATTATACTACTGTTATTTGTTCAATATGAGATATTTCAACCCCTGCTTTTTCTAAAAATTTTAAACCTGAATCATCTTTATACCCGTTTTGATAAACTACTCGTTTAATTCCAGATTGATAAATAAGTTTACTACACTCTTTACAAGGTGACAGTGTTATATATAACGTAGCTCCTTTACAAGATTGTGTTGAAGCTGCAACTTTTAATATAGCATTTGCCTCTGCATGTAAAACATACCATTTAGTACAACCTTCATCATCTTCACACGGATTTTCAAAACCTGTAGGAGTTCCGTTATAACCATCTGAAATTATCATTCTATCTTTAACAATTACTGCTCCTACTTGCTTACGTTTGCAATGAGAAAGTTTACCCCATTCACGTGCTATTCGCAAATAAGCTTTATCAAATTTTAATTGTTTTTCTTCTGGCATTTTCTAATTATTTTTTTCAAAAATTGACCTTTTTAAATTAAATCAATTAATTGATTTAATTTAAAACAACTCTTTTAGAGTTTCTAAATCTAACCCTCCATAATTACCACTACTCATTAAAAGTAATGTTTTATTATCAAATTGTTGACTAAACAAATATTCCTTGAATGCAGTTGGATTTGTATAAACTTTTAAGTTGCTTTGATTAAAAGCTCTTTTAATTTGCTCTTCACTAACCGCATCTAATTGTTTTATTGCCACAGCCTCTGGAGAATAAAATACTACTGCTTCATCAGCCGAATTTAAAGCTCCCTGGTATTGTTTTAAAAACTCAGCATTTAAACTACTATAAGTATGCAGCTCTAAGCAAGCTACTAATTTCCTTGTCGGAAATTGATTTTTAACTGCCTTAGTTGTTGCCGACACTTTTGAAGGACTATGTGCAAAATCTTTATAAGCAACCGAAGTTGAAGACTCCGCTATTTTTTCTAATCTTTTTGATGCTCCTTTAAAACTAGCTATTGCTTCATAAAAGTCATCTTCGTCAATTGCCATATTTTGGCAAATCCATTTAGCACCAGCTAAATTACTTAAATTATGAGCTCCAAAAATTTCTAATGGCATTGATCCTTCATTAGTCTCAATGTATGTTTCCCCATTTTCAACTATATATTCAGGGGTGTTATAAGGAATTTTACGTATTTGATTTTCTGATGCTTCTGCTAAACGCTTAACCGTTGAATCTTCTTCGTTATAAATAAGAATTCCTCCAGGAGTTATTTGATCTATAAATATTTTAAACTGCTCTTCGTAATCTTCTAATGTTTTAAAAACATTAATGTGATCCCAAGCAATACCACTCAACAAAGCTACAGTAGGTTGGTATAAATGAAATTTTGGTCGTAAATCAATTGGCGATGATAAGTACTCATCCCCTTCTAAAACCATAAAATCATTTTCTTCCGTAAGGTGCACCATAGTTTCAAAACCCTCTAATTGAGCTCCAACCATATAATCCACTTCTTTATCATGATAATGCAATACATGCAACACCATAGAAGTTATAGTAGTTTTACCATGTGAACCACCAATTACTACACGCGATTTTAATTTAGATTGTTCAAACAAATATTCAGGGTACGAATATATATTAACCCCTAACTCTTGCGCTTTTAATAGTTCTGGGTTATCAGATTTTGCGTGCATTCCTAATATTACAGCATCTAAGTCATTAGTAATATTATTAGCATTCCAACCAATAGTTTCAGGTAATAAACCGTGCTTTTGTAGTCTTGATTTTGAAGGTTCAAAAATAGCATCATCGCTACCTGTAACTTGATATCCTTTTTGGTGTAAAGCAATGGCTAAGTTGTGCATGGCACTTCCGCCAACGGCAATAAAATGTACGCGCATGTGAAAAATTTATTTATACCGTAAAGATAAGTCGAATCTATTAAAAAGAACTAATTACTAGCCGCAATAAGTCTCATTGCCTCTTTACCCGCAGTAACATCTAACATTTCAACTAATTTTGCATAGTGTAAGGCTTTTGTTTTACTTCCTCCAAAAACTAGTGGCAACTCTAAATACAAGTGTACAAGACCTAAGTGTGCATCTACAAATTTTTCATCTAACTCTACTGCCTTATGAAAATGCTTTTTAATATCGTCTATTAAAAATAAAGCTTTCATTTTATTATCTCGAGCATATAAGCCAATAGCTCCTGCATATTTAAAATGATACCTAGCAACATTAGGGAATCTATCGACTAATGATTTTATATAGTTACTCGCTTTTTCATATTCACGCATATCGAAAGCAATATTACCTAAATATTCTAATGCATTGGGATGGTTAGGGTTTTCATCTAAAATTTCTTGAAAAAGCACTTTTGAAGCTTCTAAATCTTTATCATTATATAGCATAACAGCCTCACTTTCTTTATCCTGTGCAAACATGGAAAAAGCAATGGCAAAAAAGAATAATAAAGCAGAAAAGGTCTTTTTCATGCACCTAAAATATAAAATTCTTATTAACTAACTATACTACTATCTTAAAGTTAAGCTTTTATAAAGCTACCAACCTTTAAAAGGTAGTATATTTACTATTATAGTCTACATATAACTCTATTCATTACATGAAGAAATCTATTATTTTAACGTTATTATATATAGTTTGTTGCAACTTAAATATTGTTGCTCAACATAAAAGCTATACTAATGAATGGTTAGCTATTGAAAACCTCGAAGTCGATGGCAAAGTAACTTCTGCTTTAGAAAAGGTTACTAGTTTACATAAAAAAGCACTTGATAACAAAAACACCGAGCAACAATTAAAAACACTTTTATTTCGTTGGAAGTTCTTACAAATAATTGATGAAAAATCTCCAGAGAAAATTTTACAAGAAATACACTCTGAAATAGAAAAACAAGCTTCCCCAAACAAGGAAGTTCTAGAAATGTATTTAGCAAATTTTCTAGAAACCTATATGAACTCCAATTTTTGGAATATCAAAAATAGAACAGCAACCGAAAAAGCAGCACTTAAAGATTTTCGAACTTGGGATTTAAATACCATGCTTAACCAAATAAGCTTACATTATAAAAATGCCCTTACTCTACCATCAAAAACAAGTAATGTTTTAACAAAAAACATATCAGAACTTTTAATTACTAATACGGAATCAAGAGACTACAGATCCTCTGTTTATGATGTTATAGCACATCAAGCCTTAAATTTTTATACAAACTCGCGCAATAGAGTAAACAAACCAAAAGATGAGTTTTTAATAGATAACGCTTTTTATTTTGATGCTTCAGCCACTTTCGTGGAAACAAAACTACAAACAACCGATACCGAATCGTTACTTTTTAAAGCAATGCAAACGTATCAACAATTAGAAAAAACTAACAACAAAAACGAACAAGCTCTTATATAAAACACCTTATTAAGACTCGACTTTGTAAAGAACAATTATATACGCAGTAATACCAATACACTTTATTTACAAGCACTTCAAAAACTACAAAATCAATTTAAAAACTCTAAATATTTGCCTTCCATTGAAATTGAATTAGCTAAAGCTTATAAAAACTTAGCAACTATAAAAGATGAAGATGGTAATTATAAAAACCCTGATTATAACAAAATTGCTTTAGATCTTTGTTTAAAAATAGAGAATCACAAAACAGATATTAGATCGCATTTAAGTGCTCAAAATTTAAAAAAACAACTGCTACAACAAAAAACAACATGGATTAATCAAGATCAGTTTTTACCAAACAAACCCCATTTAGCAAAAGTTACTTTTACCAACACTAAAAATATTCAAGTAAAAGCTTACCAAGTTCCGCATGGTTTTTCTATAAATGATTTCACTTATAAAAATCGAGATTCTTTAACTAAAGCCTACTTAAAACAACGAAAAATCCATTTCGAAAAAACATATACACTCCCTTCTAAAAACGATTATAACAGTTATAGTACCGAGGTTATTATTCCCGAATTACCTTTAGGTAGTTATATTTTTAGTATACAAACGGATACTATAACAAACAGCATTAAATATCATAAAGCACACATAACCGAATTAAGCCTAAACAAAACCGACCATAATAAAAAAACAACATACCAAGTATTGAATAGTTATACCGGTAAACCTATTATCAATTCTAACGTAAGTTTTAAAACTGAAAAAAAACGCTATAATTTTAATTATAGCACCGAAAAAATAACAACCGACAATTTGGGCTATTTTACAATAGCTAAAAAAAATCGTTATCAAAGAAACGAGGTAATCGTAACTACAAGTAACGACACACTTACTGTTAGCGACACAAATTATAGTCGCGAAAAAAACTACAATTACGTAACTCAAAACAACAAATACCGCTCAAAAAATTTATTGTTTTTAGATCGTTCTATATACCGCCCTGGGCAAAAAATATATTTTAAAGCTTTAGCCGTTTCTGAAGAAAATAAAATTAGTGAAATGATCGAAGGTGCCAATATAAAAATTGTTGCACACAATACTAATAGAGAAAAAATATTCGAAACCATTTTAAAAACGAACGAATATGGTTCGGTAAACGGTTCCTTTAATTTACCCTACGATGGCCTTAATGGTAATTTTAGTATTAGAGCCGTTTTACAAAAACCAAAAAACATAAATAC
>CAZJGP010000032.1:0-13631 GCA_964545595.1 uncultured Flavobacteriaceae bacterium
ACGTTATAGTTTCATGTTTTGTTAATATACCATCAATTAAGGTCAATATTGGTTCATTAATAAATGTACTTATGTTATATATTTGTAATATAATTTAGTTATTTAATAAGTAAAAACATTATGAGTATGAGATTTAATGAAGAATTAGTTGATATTGTTGAATTATTGTCAGGAAACTTTCAAGATGAATCAAATGATAATTACACTAAGACTAGAGTATTTTAATTTTAACAGTATAATTTTCTTTTTGTAGTTAGCTTTTACGTTTGTTATTTAATAATGATCTTCTTTACAATTGAAGATCTATTATTGTTTTCTTCTAAGTTTATTAAATATAAACCACGACTAAGCCTATTAGTGTTGATGCTAATATCATTTTCATTTAGAAGTAAAGTTTCTACTTCTATATATTGACCTGCTAAATTGTACAAATTTAGTTTTATAAAAGAATCCCTTTTACGTATTTGTGTAATAAATTCAGCGCCAGATGTTGTTATTTATAATAAGCAATTTCAATATCTTGATTATCTATAATAGCTAAAGTTTCTTCAAAAGCATCGGTAGTTTCTTCTATATTTTCAATTACTATGTTTTCTTCAGTAGTAATAGTTTCTTCATTGTTTTCTGATATTACAGGTATATTAATCACGATAGTTTCTTCTGCGTTTTCTGTTTCTATAGATATATTATCATTACAATCTTCAGGTATAGAAAATTGTTTAGATGTATCTATTTCTACTTCTATTGCATTTGTAAAGTTTATGTTTTCAAAAATCAATTGTTCTCCAAGTATAGATGTTATTCTTAAATTCATTGAGGTAGCAATACCACTAGGTTCAATAAAAAAGTTGAATAATTCTCTAGAAGTGTTTACTTAAGTACCATTTGTTAATTGGTATTCCATGCTAGATATGGCGTGTATGCTATTTCTAAACTGTATTGCGGTCCAAAATTGACTGGTTCCTTCTTTAAAAATACTTGAATAGAATTATTAATATTTTCACTACAAGTAGTGAATTGCCAAGTAATAGGCACTCTACCATCAATTACATTAGCAATTTGGCTAAAGGCTTTTTTAGTCATATCAACATCGCCGTTAGCACATTCAGGGCATCTATCAACTACCTGTAATGTTACACTTCCGTTAGGCCTTGTAACGGTAATGCATGTACCACAAGCGTTACTATTATCATAATCAAAATTATTTAAAGCACAATGAAAGTTGTCATTTGCAGCAACAGGTAAAGAACAATTACCGGATGAGGTTCCAGCAACACCATCATAAAAAGTACCTTCACCTTGAAAAACGGTAGGGAAACAATCTTGCGCATTTAACTGCACTAGATTAGTGAAAACTATAAATAAAGTTAGTAGATTAACTAGTTGTCATGTTTATGACCAATATTAGTAGTTTAAAATAATAACAGAATTCTAGCTAATAAATTATAAAAGATGTTCTATTTTATAATAGGGGCTAAGATGTATTAATCCTCTAATAAATCAGGCCTGCGCTCTTTGGTTCTTTGGTATGCTTGCTCTTCGCGCCAAGCTTCAATTTTAGGAAAATTACCAGAGGTTAGCAATTCAGGGACTTTCCAACCTTTATAATCGGCAGGTCTTGTGTAAATGGGTGGAGCTAATAAATTATCTTGAAAGGAATCGGTTAATGCACTAGTTTCATTTCCAAGTACTCCAGGAATTAATCTTATAACAGCGTCGCATAAAATCATAGCACCTAACTCTCCGCCTGATAGTACATAATCGCCAATAGAAATTTCTTTAGTAATAAAATGATCACGTACCCTTTGATCAACACCTTTATAATGTCCACAAAGAATAATTATATTTTCTTGTAAAGATATACTGTTAGACATTCCTTGGTTTAAAGTTTCACCGTCAGGAGTCATATAAATAACCTCATCGTAATTACGTTCATTTTTAAGTTTGGTAATACACTTATCAATAGGTTCAATCATCATAACCATACCTGCACCACCACCAAATTGATAATCGTCAATTTGCTTGTAGTTGTCGGTTACATAATCTCTTAAATTATGAAAATGTACTTCTACTAAACCTTTTTCAATAGAGCGTTTCATAATAGAGGCTTCAAATGGGCTTCTTAATAAATCGGGAACAACACTAATGATATCAATACGCATGAGTAAAATATTTATAGTTGCAAAGATGCAAATAAGGTAAGAATTAGTAATTATTAATTGAGAGTTTTTTACAGAAACAAAAAGCGTTAGTAGAAAATATCTACTAACGCTTTTTGTATTCAAAATAGAAATTAAAAAAGTAAACTATTGTTTATGTTTATTAATTTCATCTTGTAATTTACGCATTACTACTTGTTCTCTTTCTAAAGCTCTACGGCGGTGATCTTCAAATTCAGTTTCTACATCATTTAAATTAGCAACAGCTTCTTTTGTTTCTTTTAAACTAGATTGATATTTGTATATAAAGAATAATAAGAAAGCTAATAACCCAGCAGCTATACCCCACATCATATTTTTGTAAGAGCTTTTAGTAAATGGAGCTCCAAAAAAGGTAATAGCATCTTTTTCTTCAGTTACGGCAGCTAAAGATATTTTAGTAGATTTTAAATTGTTATTTAAACCACTAATTTCTTTTTGTTGCTCATCAATTAAGTTTTTGTTTTCGGTAATTATAGATTTTAAAGCATTTAAACTATCAATAGTATTTTTCTTTAACTCTAAAACAGAAACTCTTTTAATAACTTTATAGTCTTGATAATTATTTGATTTTTTATATAAAGTTTCAAACTGGCCATTAATACTATTATCTATAGTTTCTTCAACAACAGTTTCAGGTGTGGTAGTATCTTGTGCAAAGATAGTTGTTATTGTTAATAATAACGTAAATAATAGAGTGTGCAGCGTATTCATTTTAAAGCTAAGGTTTGAAGAAAAAAACGTTTGATAACTTAAAATATTGTTTCTAGAATAAGATATCTATGCTATACGTTTTGTTAATTTTTTATTTGTGTTTACAGGGTGCAATATATACAGATACGTTGATATAAAACATCATTTTTTTTACTTTTTCAATACCTTAAAGTTTAGGTATTGATTTTGAATCCGTATTTTTGCAAAACATTATATTTAAATCCATAGTTAATGCAACGCGACGAAAAGATTTTTGAACTTATTGAGCAAGAAAAACAACGCCAAATTAAAGGTTTAGAGCTTATTGCTTCTGAAAACTTTGTAAGTGACCAAGTAATGGAAGCTCAAGGTTCAGTACTAACAAACAAATATGCTGAAGGATATCCTGGGAAAAGATATTATGGAGGTTGTGAAGTTGTTGATATTGTAGAGCAAATTGCTATTGATAGAGCTAAAGAGCTTTTTGGAGCTGAATATGCTAACGTGCAACCACACTCTGGTTCACAAGCTAATACAGCTGTTTTTGCAGCATGTATTAATCCTGGAGATAAAATTTTAGGTTTTGACCTTTCTCACGGAGGACACTTAACACATGGTTCTTCAGTAAACTTTTCTGGTAAATTATACACACCATCTTTCTATGGAGTAGAAGAAGAAACAGGAGAGTTAGATTATGATAAAATTCAAGCTATAGCTGAAAAGGAGCAACCAAAATTAATTATTGCAGGAGCTTCAGCGTATTCTCGTGAAATCGATTATAAAAAATTCAGAGAAATTGCTGATAGTGTAAACGCTATTTTATTAGCAGATATGGCACACCCAGCTGGTTTAATTGCTACTGGTTTATTACAGAGCCCAATTGAGCACTGTCATATTGTTACAACTACTACACATAAAACTTTGCGTGGACCACGTGGAGGTCTTATTTTAATAGGGAAAGATTTTGAAAATTTCCAAGGTTTAAAATTAAAGAGTGGAAAGTTAAAGAAAATGTCAACGTTATTAAACAGTGCCGTTTTCCCAGGAAATCAAGGGGGACCTTTAGAGCATGTTATCGCAGCAAAAGCAATTGCTTTTGGTGAAGCTTTAACACCAGCTTTTAAAGAATACTGTTTACAAGTTCAACAGAATGCAAAAGTAGCTGCTGAAGCTTTAGTTTCTAAAGGTTACAAAGTAATTTCTAACGGAACAGACAACCACATGATGTTAATTGATTTACGTAGTAAAGGAGTTACAGGAAAGCAAGGAGAAGAGGCTTTAGGTGTAGCAGATATTACGGTAAACAAAAATATGGTGCCATTTGATGATCAGTCTCCATTTGTAACTTCAGGTATTCGTATTGGTGTTGCTGCAGCAACAACTCGTGGGTTAAAAGAAGATGACTTTAAAAAAGTAATTGATCTAATTGATGAGGTTATTACTAATATTGACGATGAAGCTAAACAAAAAGAAATAGGAAAGCAAGTACATGAAATGATGTCTAGCAGACCTTTATTTGTAGGATAGTTTATTCTAAATAATAATATAAAAAACAGGAAGTCACTAGTTGATTTCCTGTTTTTTTGTTTTAAATAAAAATAATAACGAACTTGTTTTAAAATAGTAGTTATTTAAAAACAATTAATAAATTATAGTGCAAAGTAAAAGAATTGTAATTTCAGGTGGTCCAAGTTCAGGAAAAACAACTATTATAAATGCATTAGAAAAAGATGGTTTTTATTGTTTTGAAGAAATTTCTAGAGAGCTAATAAAAGCTTCTCAAAAAAAAGGAATAGAACAACCTTTTTTAGAAAACCCAGAACAGTTTAATAAAGACTTGTTAAACGCTAGAATTTTACAATTTAAAAAAGCCAATGATTTAAAAACAACTGTTTTTTATGATCGAGGTGTTCATGATGTTGTTGCTTATATGCGTTATGGTAAACATAAAATTTCAAATATGTTTATAGAAGGGTGTAATAAAAGTAAATACAATCAAGTTTTTTTGCTTCCTCCATGGCAAAAAATTCATGTAACCGATAATGAGCGTTACGAATCGTATGAGCAAGCAAATGAAATTTATAAGTGTATACATAATGCCTATATAAGTTTTGGTTACAATGTAACCGAAGTGCCAATAGGAACAATAGCAGAACGAAAATCTTTTATTTTAAAAAATATAGTATAATATTAAATGGTAAAAACCCCACAACAAATACTTCAAAAATATTGGGGTTACGATTCTTTTAGGTCAAAGCAACTACCAATAATTGAGGCAATACTTTCTAAAAAAGATACTTTGGTATTAATGCCAACAGGCGGTGGTAAGTCATTATGTTTTCAAGTTCCAGCATTAATTAATGAAGGGGTATGTGTTGTTATATCTCCGTTATTAGCCTTAATGGAAGATCAAGTAAATCAGTTAGAAAAAAAAGGAATTAAAGCTATGTTCATTCCAGGCGGAACATCAGCTGCTGATTTAGATATTTTGTTAAACAATTGTACGTATGGTAAATACAAGTTCTTATATATTTCTCCCGAAAGGTTGCAAAATGAATTAGTAAGACAACGTATTCAAAAAATGAATGTGTCTTTAATAGCTATAGATGAAGCACACTGTATATCGGAATGGGGTCATGATTTTAGACCCTCTTATGTTAAAATAAAAGAGATTCGAGAATTACTACCTAGTATTCCAGTTATAGCACTAACGGCAACGGCAACAAAAAAGGTTCAAAAAGATATAATTGAACAGTTGAATTTTAATAAATATCAATTGTTTCAGACCTCATATAAGCGTAATAATTTGAGCTATGGTATTTATGAAACACAAGATAAAAATTATCTGTTACATCAAATTGTTACCAAACAAAAAGGTACTGCTATAGTATATGTACCAACTAGAAAATCGACAGAAAATATAGCCAAATATTTACAATTAAAGGGGGTAAGTGTTTTGCCATATCATGGCGGATTAGATGCTAAAACAAAGAAAGTACATTTTAAAAAGTGGATAGATAACGAAGTACAAGTTATAGTTGCCACAAATGCTTTTGGGATGGGTATTGATAAGGCAGATGTTCGCACGGTGGTACACATGCATATACCTAATAGTATTGAAGGATATTTTCAAGAGGCAGGTAGAGCTGGTAGAGATGGTAATAGAGCATATGCATTATTATTACAAACTGGCGACACTGTAAATAAACTAAAAGATCAGTTTGCCGCTCAAACTCCCGATTTAACTTTTGTGAAGCTAGTTTATAGAAAATTGTCTAGTTATTTTCAAATAAGTTATGGCGAAGGCTTAGATGAATCTCATACTATGATTTTTTCTAATTTTTGCGATCGTTATAAACTTTCAAGATCTAAAGTGTATGCTAGTTTAAAAATTCTTGATAAAAATGGAATTATAAGTTTTACTGAAACTTTTACTCATACAACTTCAATACAGGTTATAATTTCAGTAAACCTGTTAAATAATTTTATTGATCAAAACCCTAATTATGATTCGTTATTAAGCGCTTTAGCACGAATTTATTCAGGGGTTTTTACAAATATTATAAATATCGATTTAAGTAGGCTAGCGCAAACAATACAATTATCTCAAAATAAAGTAACAGAGTTGTTTGAGAAATTAAAAGAGCAAGACATTATAATTTTTGAAAACAGTAAGCACGATAGTTCTATTGAGTATTTACAGCCAAGAGAAGACGACTTAGCAATAAATGCTGTTTCAAAATTTATAAAGACAAATCTTAGAAATCGTTCTCAAAAAATTAAAAATGTAATCACTTTTGTGGAAAATAATGATGATTGTAAATCAAAACAATTATTACGTTATTTTGGCGAAGAGTCTGACGATTGTGGTATTTGTTCAGTTTGTATAAAAAAGAATAAAGTAAAACACACGCCTGATGTTTTATTAAAAATGGAACAATTTATTTTAGATACATTAAAAAATGGAGCAATGAACTCTAGAGCCATTTCGCAAGGTTTTGCTTACGCAGAAGAAGATTTAATTCGTACATTGCGCAGCTTATTAGAAAAAAAGAAAATAGTAATTCAGTCTGATAATACATATAAAATAATCATTCCATAATGAAGTCATTAAAAATTGTTTTTATGGGTACACCAGATTTTGCGGTGGCCTCATTAAAAAACTTAGTAGATAATAATTATAAGGTAGTAGGGGTAATAACAGCGCCAGATAGACCAGCAGGTCGCGGGCAAAAGTTACGAGCTTCGGCTGTTAAAGAATATGCAGTCTCAGAAAACCTACCAGTATTACAACCTACTAATTTAAAAAGTGAAGATTTTTTAACAGAACTAAAAGCTCTTGAGGCTGATTTACAAATAATAGTTGCTTTTAGAATGTTGCCTAAAGTAGTTTGGGCAATGCCTAAGTATGGGACATTTAATTTACATGCTTCATTATTACCTGAGTATCGAGGTGCTGCACCAATTAACTGGGCAGTAATAAATGGTGAGACTGTTACAGGGAATACTACTTTTTTTATTGATGAGAAAATAGATACAGGAGCAGTTATTTTACAGCAAAAAGTTTCTATAGCAAATAATACTACAGCAGGCTCATTACATGATGAATTAATGAATCAAGGAGCTAATTTAGTTTTAGAAACGGTTGATTTAATTGAATCAGGAAAAGCAACAACTACAGTACAACCAGAAAAAGAACCAAAGACAGCTTATAAATTAGATAAAGAAAACACAAAGATCAATTGGATTCAAGAAGGTCAGGTTATTCATAATTTAATTAGAGGTTTAAGTCCGTATCCATCGTCATGGTGTTTTTTGAATAATAAAGGAAAGCAACAAAAGGTCAAAATATTATTAGCTGATTTTGAAAAAACAACTATTAAAAATTCAAAAATTGGTGCAATTTCAATAGAAGAAAAAAAGCTAAAAGTAATAGTTAAAGATGGCTATATTAATATTTTAAAAATGCAATTGCCTGGTAAAAAAGCTATGGAAGTAAAAGCTTTACTAAATGGTTATAGTTTTGATGAGGGTTCTTTTTTTGAATAAAACAATGGTTGAAATCTTATTTTGTAAGAATTTAACATCTTTTTTATTAACAAATTAACGTAGTTGTTAACAAAATAGCTGAAAAGCATTGCTATCACTTGCGTGAGAGTTAAAAGCATATAAATTTGTGGAAGCTTAATCAAATTATTGTAAAGCATTTAAACTAATTAAAAGAGTTATTATGAACAAAACAGAATTAATCGACAGCATGGCTGAGAAAGCTGGTATAACAAAAGCAGCAGCAAAAGTAGCATTAGAAACTTTTTTGGGTGATATCGAAAAAACGTTACAAGATGGTGGTCGAATTTCATTAGTAGGTTTTGGATCTTGGTCAGTTTCTGAAAGAGCTGCTAGAGATGGTAGAAATCCTCAAACAGGAAAGACAATAAAAATAGCAGCTAAAAATGTTGTTAAGTTTAAAGCAGGTTCTGAATTATCAGGTGCAGTAAACAAGTAATTACTACATTTTATATTTTTATAAAAAGCCCTCTAACTTATTTTAGTTAGAGGGCTTTTTATTTATACTCTTCTTTTAGTAAATTGAAAAGAGAACACATAAGTATTTAATATTAAATCGATTGTTCTTATTAAGGTTGATGTTTTACAGGTTGTTTTTTTGATGATTAGTATATAAGTTAAATATATTTTGACCTATATTAATTTAGCTTGACGGTATCAAATCTTAAAAAAAAATACGTTTTATCTTATTTTTTAAACCCTGTAAAGTTTAAAAAAACATCATTTTGATTTAAAATAACTGATAGTTAAACAGTTAAAAGATTGTTCTTATCGTTTTGTATGTAATTTATATTTATTAAAAATAACAATTAATAAGAATTTTATTACTTTATTTTTTTTGTAAAAAAACTGTTAATTTTTTTTATTTATGATAATAAATATATAATAATTGTAAAAAAAAGATCTTTATTGTAAGGTTTTGTATTTTTGTGATATGTCAAAAAATTACTTAGTTTTTTGTGTTTTGTCTAAGTATTTGAGGGTTTTAATTATTTTATTTTATTTTTTTGGCAATTTTATAAAGTTTAACTGTTTTTTTGATTAAATTTATCTTCTACAAACACACATTAAAACAAAAAAAATATGCTACTAACAAAGATTAATCCTGGGAATATTTTAATAGCAGAACCAATAAAAACAAGCGATATTTCATTCCAAAGGTCTGTTATTATGGTAGCTAATCACGATAAAAAGGGATCTGTTGGTTTTATAATGAATAAACCATTAACATATACATTATCAGATATAGTACCAGCAGTAATAGAAGATTATAGAATTTTTAATGGAGGGCCAGTAGAGAAACATAATTTATATTTTATACATAATGTTCCAGATTTAATACCAGATAGTATTGAAATAGCAGAGGGAATATACTGGGGAGGTAGCTTTGATGTTATTATTGATTTAATTATAAATAATAAAATTACTCAAGAGAATGTTAAATTCTTTTTAGGTTATACAGGTTGGTCTAGGGGGCAATTAGAAGAAGAGATAGAATTAAACTCATGGGTAGCAAAAAAATCTGACTTACAATCAATTATATCAGAACCTTCAATAGACTATTGGAAAAATGAAATACAATCTTTAGGAGGAGATTATTTGTTGTGGATGAATGCTCCGGAAGATCCAACATTTAACTAAATAATAATTGTAATATAAAATCGTTTATATGAGGAAACTTTACAATTAATTAAAGCTCTATATATGTTTAGTGGTTGAAATTTAAGTTTTTTTCAATTTTTACGACTAAACTATTAAAATATAAAGCTATTATAATCAATATGATTCTCAAAAAGCTAATACTAGTATCCTTTATTCTATTTTCTTCAATATTAAGTAGTCAAACCTTACTTTATGAGGTTTCTATTAATGATCAATTAAATAATGCTGAACTTGTTATAGAAGGAAAAGTCATTGAAAAAAAATCTTATCGTTCTTCTATCAATGATAAAATTTACACATTAAATAAAGTACATGTTTATAGATCTTTTAAAGGAGGTCTAGATATAGGTGAATATATAAATATTGTAACTAGAGGTGGGTCAATTGGTTATGAAAGAGAAATTGTTAGACCTTCTTTAGAATTAAACAATAACGATTTAGGAGTTTTTATTTTAAAGTCAAACACGAATGTTTTTGATAGTTATAATGAACAAGAATCTGTTTTTTATCCAGAAGCAGGTATGCAAGGTTTTTATAAATATGATAGTTTATTAAATTCAGTATCTAATCCGTTTACAACTTATAATGGTATTCAAACTACTTTTTATAGTATGTTAGAAAATGCTACGGGTCAAAATAACCTTATGTCAAATACAGATCTTCAACTAAATACAACCATTAGAAGTGCAAGGGATATTGAAGTGGTTTCTTTTTCTCCAGATGAAATTAGAGCAGGGAATGATGAGGTTTTAGTTATTTCCGGTTCAGGTTTTGGAGATTCTATTGGTTCTATATCTTTTAGAAACTCTGATAATGGAGGGGCAACTTTTCAGCAAGCTTTTGATTCAGCAATTTTGTCATGGAGCGATACTTCTATTAGAATTTTAGTGCCTTCATTTGCAGGAACAGGTGAAGTTCAAATTGTTAGTTCTGATGGAGAATCAATTATTACCAATAATGAATTAACAGTACTTAGTTCAGAGCTAAATATATCTTTTGACAATATACCTGATGAAAGTTTTAGAGCTAAATTATTTAATTCAGATGGTAATGGTGGTTATACTTGGGTGTATAATGAAGATTTTGTTAATGTGTTAGGAGCTCCTGATGCATTTGAAAGAGCTATTAATACATGGGTTTGTGAAACAAATATAAGTTGGTTGATATCAGATGAGTTGTCTACAGATACTGGTTCATCTGCCGATGGTGTAAATTTAGTGAGTTTTATAAGTGGTATAGAAGATCCTAATAATGAAATTTCAATAGGGATGCTTGCTGTTACAACTACTTTTTATAGAGCTTGTGTTAATGGAAGTAGTATTACTAGTTATGTAGCAGAAGTTGATATGATTTTTAACTCAGATTTTAGATGGTTTTATGATGAAGATGGTTCTCCATCTTTATTTGAAAATGATTTTCAAGGAACAGCTACACATGAATTAGGTCATGCTCATGGTTTAGGTCATGTTATTGCGCCAACAAAATTAATGCATTTTGAAACATCTTCAGGAGAAGAGAGTGCAACACGAGATGTAGATGAAGATTCAAGAATAGGAGTTTTAATAAATTATGAATTTTCTAAAACAGGAAACCTTTGCGGATTACGTGTTGTTAATGATAGAGATTGTTTAGATACAACAACATTAGGAGGTCTTACTAATGAGAATGAAGAAGTGGAGTCTGAACCAGAAATTATAGTAGATGATGAAGGAAATATAAATGTAAGGAATAGTTTAACGTTAAGTTTCTTTGGAGCTTTCGATTTGACAGGGAGAAATGTTGCGACAAGTAGAGATTTGCAAAACCTTAATATTAGTAATTTGTCAAATGGTTTTTATATTATTGTGGCTGAACAAGAGAATGGAGATCGTATTGTTAGAAAAATAGTCAAATAGTAAAAATATAAATCAATAAAAAAAGCCATTATGCAATTTGCATAATGGCTTTTTTATTGATTTAATTTAAAATTGATTTTAAATTAAATCAAAGCTACGTTTAACGAAATTTGTTAAATCTTCACCTTTTAATAGATTTTGAGATAATTTAGCTAAATCTAAAGCTTGTTTTATTAAAGCAGATTTAGAATCTTCATCTTGGCTAGAGTTTATTTTATCAACTAAGCTATGGTTTGAGTTTATAACAAGGTTATAAGTTTCAGGCATGTTACCAAACATTTGCATTCCGCCACCACCAGACTGCTGCATCTCTTTCATACGGCGCATAAATTCAGGTTGTGTTAAAATAAACGGAGAAGCGTTACTATCTAAAGCTTCTACTTGTACTTGATAAGTTTCTTTTGGTACAACATTTTCTATAGTAGCTTTTAAAGCTTCTTTTTCTTCATCACTTAATTTAGAAACATTTGTATCTTCTTTCTTAATTAAATTATCAATAAAGTCACCATCAACACGAACAAAAGTGGTGTTTTCGTAAGTTGCTTCTAATTTTTGGATTAAATGAGAAACAATAGGAGAGTCTAAAAGAATAACTTCATAACCTTTGTCTTTTGCAGCTTCAATATAGCTGTGTTGAGCATCTTTGTCTGAAGTGTAAAGAACTACTAATTTTCCATCTTTATCAGTTTGATTAGCTTCTATTTTGCTTTTTAATTCATCAAAAGTAAAATGATCACCATTTATAGTTGGGTAAAGAGCAAAGTTTTTAGCCTTGTCAAAGAACTTATCTTCAGATAGCATTCCATACTCAATAACAATTTTTATATCATTCCATTTAGCTTCAAATTCTTCACGTTGATTTTTGAAAATAGAATTCATTTTATCAGCTACTTTACGAGTAATATAGCTTGAAATTTTCTTTACTGCTCCATCGGCTTGTAAGTAAGAACGAGAAACGTTTAAAGGAATGTCTGGAGAGTCTATAACTCCACGAAGCATTGTTAAGAATTCAGGAACAATTCCTTCTACATTATCAGTAACAAAAACTTGATTTTGGTATAACTGAATTTTATCCTTCTGAATTCCCATGTCAGGATTCAATTTAGGAAAGTATAAAATACCTGTTAAGTTAAACGGGTAATCAACATTCAAGTGTATGTTAAACAAAGGGTCTTCAAATTGCATTGGATACAATTCTTTGTAAAACTCTTTGTAATCGTTGTCTTCTAAATCAGCAGGTTGTTTTGTCCAGGCAGGAGTAGGGTTGTTAATGATGTTATCAACTTCTTGTGTAGGAGCTGCATCTTCTTCTTTAGCTCCTTCGGGCTTAGGAAGAGTTTCAGTTTTTGTACCAAACTTAATAGGTACAGGCATAAATTTATTATACTTTACTAATAGTTCGCTAATTTTAGCTTCTTCTAAAAAACTAATCTCCTCTTCGCTAATATGTAAAACAATCTCAGTACCTCTAGTTTCTTTGTCGCTTTCAGTAAGGGTAAAAGTTGGTGAACCGTCACAAACCCAATGAGCTGCTTGTGCTCCTGTATGCGATTTAGTAATTATCTCAACTTTATCTGCAACCATAAATGCTGAATAAAAACCTAATCCAAAATGACCTATAATTCCAGAGTCTTTAGCGCTATCTTTATATTTGTCTAAAAATTCTTCAGCTCCAGAAAAAGCAACTTGATTAATGTATTTTTCAACCTCTTCGGCTGTCATACCTAAACCTTGATCTATAATGCGTAATTCTTTCGCTTCTTTATCAATTTTTACTTCAATAAAAGGATTTCCGTATTCTGATTTTGATTCACCAATACTAGTTAAATGTTTTAATTTTAAAGTAGCGTCAGTAGCATTAGATATTAATTCACGCAAGAATATCTCATGATCAGAGTATAAAAACTTTTTTATTAGAGGGAAAATGTTTTCAACAGAAACATTAATATTTCCAGTAGCCATATGTTTTGTAATTTATATTATTATTTGTGTACAAGTTATTTCAAAAAAAATACCATTTTAATGAAAGTGACAAAGTGTCAATGATAGGAGTTTTAATATAAAAAAAATGCATTGTATTTGAATACAATGCATTTTTTTATTAAGGAAAAAGCTT
>CAZJGP010000033.1:0-3453 GCA_964545595.1 uncultured Flavobacteriaceae bacterium
ATTGAGTGTAACAAGGCTATTTGTTTGTAGTGTAGATTGCCGACCGAAGGCGAGGCAATTGTAACGGTATGGAACAAGGGAACGTAGTGGACTTGAGTAATAACAAAAAATAGCTTGTGTAGCGATTGCGCGAGACCTTTGACAGCTTATGGACAAAGCTTTTTAGCTGCGTCCATAATAACAATTAGAGCCGTAGGCGATTCCCTTTATTATTTATCACCATAATGAGAAGCTGTACTTAAAACATAAACAGTAACAATTTCATCATTAATTGAATATACTAATCTGTCTTTTTTGTTTATTCTACGAGAATACAATCCTGCTAAATTATGTTTTAATATTTCGGGCTGTCCTGTCCCTGTAGTTGGATGTTCTATTAGTTCATTAAATAACTTTTGGAGCTTTTTTAAAGTAGCTTTATCTCCAGACTTTTTATGCTTTTCTATATCTGCTAAAGCAGTTTTAGAAAATTCTAATATATAACTCATAAGCCTAATAAATCACTAATTTGCTGTGGTGTTGTTATTGTTTTTGATTCTCCGTTATTGATTTCTAAAATACTAGTTTTAAGTTTTTTTATCATTTCAACATTAAAGTAAATATCATTTTCAGTAACAGGAGTTAAGGCGTAAGATTTGTCTTTTCCTCGCTGTACAATAATATGTTCTCCTTGATCTACTTTTTCAAAATATTCCTTTTGATTTTGTCTAAATTCTCGACTGCTTATAATTAACATGTTTCTTTTATTTAATGTACCAATTTGGTACAAATATACAAATTTTATATTTTATTCAATTTGTAGAACTGTTTTAAAACTAAGAGTAGCGTTTATCTAATTGTAATTCCTTTTATATTACTCGGTGGGCTTATTACTTGTTTTAAGACAGGGAGTTAAGAACTATTTATTTTATATGGTTTAGTGGGTGTAATAACTGCAAATGGCTTTTTAATTCTTCGAATTTATTATTGCGATATTTTTCGGTACTGACAATACTTTTATGCCCTGCAAAAAGTTGAACAGAACGTAAATCAGTTTCATTTTTAAGTAAGTTATGAAGTACACTTTGTCGTATTATTTTAGGTTTTAATTTTTTATCAAACCCATTATTTACGATGTGTCTAATATGCTCAGCATTTAAAGGTTTTCCATTGTTAGAAAGTAGTAAAACCTCATTTTTTGGATTCTGTATTAATTGTTTTCTGTAGGTTTCTAAATAACGATATAAGTCAATTATTTGTTTGGGGTGCAAAGATAAATCTCTACTATTTTCAATAGTAATAATAGCTTTTTCTAGATCAATATGGTGTGTTTTTAAAAGGCATATTTCTTTTACACTAAGAGCTTGGTATACTAAAAAAGCACGTATTATTTGGTTGCGTTTGTTTAGTGTTTCGGAGCTTTTAGATGTTCGTTTTAAAAAGGATTCTAGGGTTTTCGAGCTGTATAAATTGTTAAGGTCAATACGGTTATCGTATTTATCTTTTAATACTAAATGTTTACAAGGGTGGTGTTTTATAATTTCTAATTCTAATAAGCATTGATAGTATTTTTTAATACTAAAAATTTTGTTTTTTAGGGAGTAAATAGAATCACCTAAATTTCTTCGAATAGTTATATAAGTTAAAATATCTTGATAGGTAGCCGTTAATAAATTAAAAGGAGCTTCGTTTGTAAATAGCTTTAAGTGGTGGAGGTAATCTTTGCAGAGTTGTTTTTTAAATTTATGTTCCCATTGTTTAATGTATTCCATGATTGTATAGGTTTTATAGGGTTTACGTAAAGTTGTGTAGTCATAAGGGTAGAGTGCCCTAAAAATACTTGTACGAGTTCTATGTCCATATTTCTATCTACTAAATGCGAAGCAATACTATGTCTTAAATGATGTAAAGTGTAATAGGGTAGTGGCCAGTTTAAGCGTTTTTGCATGGTTTTAAAATAGGTACGTAATGTGTTTGTGGTTACATTAAAAAAGGAATGTTTAGGACTAAATCCTTTATTGATTTTATACTGCTGTAAATAGCGTAAATGATTTGTTTGTAAAGGAATACTACGATGTTTATTATTTTTTCCTTTGATTACTTTTAAAATTCCATTTTCAAAATCTATAGCAGCTACTTTAAGGTTACTCATTTCCGAAGCTCTAAGTCCGCAACCATAGCCAAAAATAAGTAAGAGTTTTTCGTAATCGTATAGCGTGGTTTTCCATAGCTTAAAAAGTTGCGCTTCGGGTATGGGTTTACGTGTAAAAACTACAGGGGCTTTTTCTAAAGTAATTTGACTAAAAGGATGTGTACTAATACTATTTGTAGTTTCTAACCAATTGTAAAACTGTCGTAAACTCACCATATATTGATTAATGGTTACTTGCTTACAATGTGCTTTTTCTATGTGTAACCATTGGTAATACTGAATAATATTATGGTGATTAGCTTTTAGAATATTACTTTTTTTGAAGTACTTAAAAAAAGTATGTAAACGATCGATATTACTTTTAATAGTACGTTTATGATACCCTAATGTTTGTAAATAAATACAGTAGTTTTCTATATAATCCATAGTTGGGTTGTTTTTAGGTAGGTTGAAAATGAGAAGTTTAAAATAGTAGCGCTTGTATCTTTTTTAAATTTTAGTGAACACCAGTGTTTTTTGTTGTTTTTCAGTAGATTACAAGGATTTAGTGTTCACCTTCTAAAAGAACACTAGCTTTAAGTGATTGATTGTCATAAATGTATTAGACCACTCTGGTGTTCACTTATATAAGAATACTAGATTGTTTTATCTATTTGTAATTGTAGTTCTTGTTGTATTTTACTACGCATTACTTTGTAGTTATCCCAATGCACTATTTTGTATTTAAAACCTTTATTAGCATAACCAAACTGCTGTAAATATTCTAATTCTACTAGTTGTAATATGTATTTATGACTTTGTGTTTTCCCTAAACCTGTAATTTGTTTAATTTCAAAACGATTAAATAATGTTTCTTCTCCTTTTTTTTGAATACCTGTTTTTAGGGTTTCATAAAACTGTCTAAGGCTTCCGTGTAGTTCATCTACTTTTAAAATAATGGTTTCAAAAAGGATATCGCAAGCAATTTGTAAATCTTGTTTCTCGGCAATAATTCTGCCCTGGTTATCTTTTTTACGTTGGTATTGATGCCACCAAGTTACCTGGGCAACTAGGTTTTGATACATACCATGCAAACGCCTTAATTTATGTACGTTTTGAGGAAGTTTTACTATGGAAGCATAAGGGTTTACTACTGCTATTGGGCGTAATATGCGAATACAATTTTGAATGAATATTTGAGTACTTTTAATAGTACTCACATCAATTTTACCTGCATGGAGTTTGTTTTGGTAATCAATAATATTTCGTGTTTGTTCCGGACTTTCATCTACAGCCACAACAAAACACCGGCTAATATTATCCTCATACAAATCGGCTTTGGT
>CAZJGP010000034.1:0-2582 GCA_964545595.1 uncultured Flavobacteriaceae bacterium
TGAAGAATTTGTTGTTCTTGACTGTGAATATGGTATTACGCAAGGTTCTAACGAAAATGGTATGCCTAGTAACAAAATCCGTGGTGGAAAAATTAGAGTTTTAATTGAATCTACTATTAAAATTGATTTTATGGAATGGGCCATTACAAATAATGCCACTAAAAACGGAGAAATTGTATTTTTTAAACGTGATAACGTTTCTAGCTTTAAAACATTAGAATTCACAGAAGCTTATTGTTTAGAGCTTCATGAAAAATTTAATGCTGAAGATGGTCAACCATTACAAACAAGTTTATTAATTTCAGCTAAAGAAATTACTATACGTGGTACAACACTTACTAATAACTGGCCAGTAAGAGGTTCTAATTAATATAAAACATATATTAAAGTAAGGTACTTATGGGGAAATTTACCGCGTATTATGACGAATATGACTTAACAGTTGATTTAGACACGAATACAATTACGATTTTAGAACGTTGGAAATATAATTGGCTTATACATAGTAAAGAAGCAAAAGATACATATGGTGATTGGACTTATCTTGAAAAAAAAGATTTTCACTCTGAAGCTGATAAATATATTTGGGGAAATTGGTCTTATAAATATGAAACCGTTTCTAAAATTGTAAAAGAAAGCTCTATGAACAGAAACTCTTTAATTGGAAGAGAGTTTCATAATAGAAAATTTAAAATAGTTTTTTGATATTCAACGGATTACATCTAATCAGCATTGGACAGCTAACATTTACAAAACTCAATTTGATGAGGATTTTAGAAGTTATGTTTCTATGGGTTATAGAACGATAAATTTAAAATTCACTGATTTATCAACAAATTATTTTGAGTCCTTAAATAGTACTCATAATACATTTTCGCATGAATATGGCCATACATTAGGCTGTGAAGATGAATATGAATATGAAGAAAAATATATAGGTAATCAGGAAGAAATTGATCGTTATAATTGTTACTATATAACTGAGGGAATCTTTGAAGAAAGATATCGTTATGAATGTGATTACGATTCTTTAATGAATGCTGGTAATAGTTTAAGAAACCGTTTTTTATATGAAATTGATAAACGTTTGGATAAACTTTTTAAAGGAGATATAACATTTGATACTTATCTTAAATAATGATTCAGTCGATTAAACTTATATTATTTAAATCTATTATTTGTTTATGTTTATTAAATATTTCATGTAAAAAGGAAATTATAAAAAAAGAAAAAATAGAAACGTTTAAGGTTCGAAATGATTCTGTAAACATGAAGTTTCTTAGTAAAGCTGTTTATGATACAGCTATATTTTATAATAATCTTCCAACTTCAAATTATGATTATTTATTAAATGAAGTACGTATAGGTCAATTTAAATCTGGTTTAAAAAACATTTTTAGTGCAGATAAATTTTATAAACCTATACCAATAAAAGAAGTTACCTGGGAGTACAACGAAAGTTTTTTTATAACTGTATGGTATACTCCTAAAAAAAATATATGGAATCTGACTGATATTTATGAATATTCTAAAACAGCAGTATTTTAAAAAACTAAATATGAATTATTTACTTTTTTTAAGTTTGTTTATACTATGCGCTTGTAACTCTAATAAGAATTATGATAATGAAAAGTTTGATAAAAAAATAGAAGTTTTTAAAGTTAGAAATGATTCTGTAAATATGAAATTTCTGAGTAGAGCTGTATATGATACTGCTATTTTCTATAATAATTTACCAACTTCTAATTACGAATATTTATTAAATGAAATACATCCCTTATTTTTTAGATCAGGTTTAAAAAAATATTTTAGGTCTGATAAATTTGATCAACCAATACCTATAAAGGAAGTCACTTGGGAGTATAATGAAACTTTTTTTTTAACAGTGTGGTATACCCCTATTAATGATACTTTTAAACCATTTGATATTTATAAATATCCTAAAGACGCTCAATTTTAAATAAAAAATTATTACGACTATTAGTATTTTACATTCAATTCTAGAAAGTACTAATAATTAAAAAAATAGTTAAAATTAATTAACTTGAAATTATGGCTTTACAAACTGAAATAACCATATTTATTGGTGGTGAGCAAATTTTAGCTTACGAACAATACACACTTACACAAAAATTAGGTACACACAATACTTTTGAATTAGTGTGCCGTTTAGAAATGCTTGAAAACGCAGCAGGAGAAATTACTGCTGACACTCAAAATTTCTTAGGAGAAATAATAACTATTAGAACTGCTCCTGCATACCAGAGTGAAGATTATAGCTCTTTTGAGTTTAAAGGGCTTATAACAAGAGTTCAAAACAATAAGGATGTAAAAAAACCTAATAGTGATGTAATTATATTTAGTGGAGCCAGTACTAGTATTATTGCTGATGATGGACCACATTACAATTCGTATATTGATATGGGGTTACCTGATATTTTAAGCACTAGCTTTCAAATGTACGATCAGGCAAAATTAGCTACAAGCATAAACCCTGTAAATACCGATGTTTTACATTATAGTGTACAACACAAACAAAGTGCCTTTAAGTATGCAAGTAGGTTAGCTGCTCAATATGGCGA
>CAZJGP010000035.1:0-18797 GCA_964545595.1 uncultured Flavobacteriaceae bacterium
TATTGAAATAGCTAAAGAATATAGTACACCAAAAAGTAGTGTGTTTGTTAATGGTATTTTAGATAAGTTATCTAAAGAGTATAAAGAAAACGGATCATTAAATAAAATTGGTAGAGGTTTACTTTAAATTTAAAATTTTACTATTTTAGGGTTTTAAATTTATAAGTAATTAAAAACACATTATGAAAAAAGGTATTTTAATTTTAGCTGGTATTTTTGCTATGAGTTTAGTTTCATGTAAAAAAAATGCAGCTGATAACGTTAGTGAAGAAAAAGTAGTAGCAGCAGCTGAAAGAGATGCAAAATCAGGAGATTTTCCAGTAATGGAATTTGCAGAGGTTGAGCATGACTTTGGAACTATTAACGAAGGAGATATTGCAGAGCATACATTTTCTTTTACAAACACAGGTAAAACACCATTGGTAATTACTAATGCAAAAGGAAGCTGTGGTTGTACAGTGCCAAGTTACCCAAAAGAGCCTATTGCTCCTGGTGCAACAGCAGAATTATTAGTTAAATTTAATAGTAAAGGAAAGCCTAACAAGCAACAAAAAACAGTTACTATTACAGCTAATACAGCAACTGGTAAAGAAAAAATTAAAATTAAAGCAATGGTAACTCCAGCGCCAAAAGATGCTAATGCAGTTGGATCAGCAGTATCTGCAGGTACAACTAAAGCATCAACTATCGTAAAAAGTTCTGCGGCGAAAGCTTCAGCAGCAGCTGGTGAAGCAAAAGCAGTTGGAAAAGATATTTTAGGTGGTAAATCTCACGACTCTCATAAACACTAAGAATGGATTTTCAACAATTATTACCAATAATTGCCATGTTTTTGGTGGTGTATTTATTTATGATACGCCCTCAAATGACACGTCAAAAGAAAGAAAAAAAGTTCGCTGAAGATTTAAAAAAAGGAGATCGTGTAGTTACTAAAAGTGGTTTGCACGGAAGAATTTTTGAAATTAGTGAAAAACAAGATGCAGTTGTTTTAGAAACTACTGCCGGAAAACTTACTTATGACAGGTCTGCTATTTCATTAGAAATGTCTAAAAAGTTAAGTCCATCATTGGACGAAACTAAAGATAAAAAATAAACCTAGTTTATTTTAAGTAAAAAGCCTCTAGAAAATCTAGAGGCTTTTTTTATTGCATATTTTTTATGAATACAATTCTATTATAAAAAATCCATTCAAATATTTAGCTTCGGTATTACTATCTTTGCGCTTCAAAATTCATTTATTACAATCATGAAGCAATTAATCACAACTAAAGTACAAGAAGCAGTTAGCGAATTATTTAATGCTACATTGCCAAGTGTAGAACTTCAACCAACTAGAAAAGAGTTTGAAGGAGATATAACTGTAGTTGTGTTTTCTATGTTACGTACTATTAAAGGTAATCCGGTTCAAATAGGAGAGCAGATAGGAGCTCACTTAAAAGAAAATGTAACTGAGGTTACAGGGTATAATGTTGTAAAAGGATTTTTGAATATAGTAATTGCAGATTCTTATTATCTTAATTTTTTCAATACTAATAAAACGAACGAAACATACGGTTTTGTATCTCCTGATGTTGAAAACGGTGTTATGGTTGAATATTCATCGCCTAATACGAATAAGCCATTACATTTAGGACATGTTCGTAATAACTTATTAGGTTATGCTGTGGCTGAAATATTAGCGGCTAGTGGTAAAAAAGTATATAAAACTCAAATAATTAATGATCGAGGCATCCATATTTGTAAGTCTATGTTGGCTTGGAAAAAATTTGGAGAAGGAGAAACACCAGAGTCTACAGGTTTAAAAGGAGATAAATTAGTAGGGAATTACTATGTTAAGTTTGATCAAGAATATAAAAAAGAAATTGAATCTTTAGTTGTTTCTGGTGTAGATAAAGAAGATGCAAAAAAGCAAGCTCCATTGATATTAGAAGCAGAACAAATGCTTTTAGATTGGGAAGCAGGTAAGGAAGATGTTATTTCTTTATGGAAAATGATGAATGAATGGGTTTATGCCGGTTTCGGAGAAACTTACGATAAACTAGGGGTTGATTTTGATAAAAATTATTATGAAAGCAATACCTATAAACTAGGAAAAGATACTGTAGAAGAAGGTTTAGAAAAGGGTGTTTTTTATAAGAAAAAAGACGGTTCAGTTTGGATAGATCTTAGTGATGAAGGTTTAGATGAGAAATTGGTGTTACGTAGTAACGGAACATCTGTTTATATGACTCAAGATATAGGAACAGCTATTCAAAGAGCAAAAGATTTTGTAGTAAAAGGAATGGTTTATACTGTTGGTAATGAGCAAGATTATCATTTTCAAGTATTGTTTTTAATACTTAAAAAATTAGGATACGCTTGGGCGGAAGATTTATTCCATTTAAGTTATGGAATGGTCGATTTACCTAGCGGTAAAATGAAGAGTAGAGAAGGTACTGTTGTAGATGCTGACGATTTGATTAGTGAAATGAGAAATAACGCTGAAGAAATTTCTAAAGACTTAGGGAAATTAGACGGTTATTCAGAAGAGCAAAAACAAGAAGTTTATAATACAATTGGTTTAGGAGCTTTAAAATATTTTATACTAAAAGTAGATCCTAAAAAACGTATTTTATTTGATCCAAAAGAATCTATAGATTTCCAGGGTAACACAGGGCCTTTTATACAATATACATATGCGCGTATACAAGCAATTGTAAATAAATCAAAGCATGATCAGTCAGTAACTCCTTCGAGTATTGTTTTGCATGAAAAAGAAAGAGAAGTGTTAAAACAACTTGAAATGTACCCAGAAGTTATACAACAAGCAGCAAAACAATATAGCCCTGCATTAATAGCTAATTATACTTACGATTTAGTAAAGGCGTATAACTCGTTCTTTCAAAATGTTTCAATTTTTGGAGCAGATACAGAAAATGAAATTTTATTTAGAGCACAACTATCACAATGGGTTGGTTCGGTAATTAGATCAGCTTTCGGAATGTTAGGTATTAATGTTCCTGTAAGAATGTAATTAAAGGAGATTGCTTAAAACACAAAAAAGCCATTGAGAATTCAATGGCTTTTTTGTGTTTTAATAGTTCTATATTTTATTTTAAACCACCTCTATAACTCTGTATTCTTTTAGCACGTTCTTTTTTGTCTTTTTTTACACAGCCATTACAATTACTTTCGTAACCAGAAGTCGGATCGTCTTCTTTTGGTGGTGGTGGAGTCTTATGAAAAATAGGAATTTTAATACCAGCATAAATATCGATAGCTCTAGTTTTATTGTCAATTAGGAAATGACTAATAGCTCCCGAGGAACCTAAGAAAACAGGCCCCAGTCTAGCTCCTAATCCCCATTGCACACCACTAAATTGAGTTATGGAAATTGGGCTGAAAGCAGTAAGCCATTTTGTTTCGTAGCGTGGACTTATAGTAAACTGATTTGCTAATTTATTAGCATTAGTGCTGTTTTTAGAATGCAATGATAAAATTGAATTAGCATTTAAATAAAAGTTTTCTTTCAATTTTAAATCAAAGTTAGCTCTTAAAGTTGTAGGCAATAATATTTTTTGTTCTACTTTAATTTCGTCAGGGTTGAATGCTGTTTTAATTTCATTTTCAAAGTTTCCTCGCAATAATGTATTTAGGTTAGTTCGAGCATTTAAACTACCATTTAATTCTAATGATTCTTTGTAGGTTAAGGAACCAATATCCAATATGGATAACCCTACTTTGTATTTGTAAGTATTTTTATGTCTTATTTTTTTTTGTTTTTGAACATGATCTCTAGATACGTTTTGCCTGTGCTGAGGTCTATATTCGTAAACAAAACCTATATCAAACCCTAAACCTCTTGTTTCGCTAATTATGTCAAAATCGTCATCATTTTCAAACGGAATAAAATTTTCACTAAGATCAAAGTTTTCACTAAAATTATAACGGGCATTTCCCAACGTTAAAACATCTCCTCCTGAAGTTATAGGGTCAAAAGCAATTAAACCATCGTCAATTTCTGCCACAGCAGAACCATTACCAATTATATACTTAACAGATATACCACCTTTTAAAAAATGAACTTTGTTGTCATTTAATACCCTAGCATAACTTAGACCAAGCTCGAGCCAATTATTATTTATTACAGATCCGTTTATATTTGTTTCAGTAATTTGTTCAATATCTAATAAGTCTTCTGTTTCAAAAAATTCAATTACTTCACCTGAAATGTTATTTATATTTGTAATACTTCTAAGCCTTGAAGTAATGGCAATACTTTGTTTTTCGTCTAAGGTTATTAAAGCTGATGGACCTAAAACATCAATGTTAAGTACTCCATAATTGATGTCATCTCTTCCTAAAAAATTAGAGCTTTCTAAAAGACTCTCATCATCAATTAAAACATCGGTATAATCTATTTCTAAATATGTATTTGTAGTAAAAGCACTAATTGATGCTAAGTTAATATCTATTTTAGTTCTAGAATCAGCAATGTTAGCAGGGTTACTTACAACTCCATGTACTCCATTAAAATTGTCAGCCTCAAAACCTATATAAGATTGAGAAAATAGTAATAAAGGAAAAAGTAAAGCTGTTATTGAATGAATTAATTTTAGCATTTTCAGGTTTCAATAAATAGCTAGTCCGTAAAATAATAACCTAAAAAGTAGCTATTTAGTTTTATAGGTGTTGATCAAAAGTAATAAATTCTTATGCAATAGATTCGATTAGGTAAAAATTAAAGCTTTTGGGGCTTAATGTATTTAATAAATAATATTTTAATCGATGTCAAATTCATAAATTTGTCAGATAAAATATATTTACCAATGTTTGACAATTTAAGCGATAAACTAGATAAGGCCCTACATGTATTAAAAGGACATGGACAAATAACGGAAGTTAATGTAGCAGAAACATTAAAAGAAGTTAGAAGAGCTTTAGTTGATGCCGATGTAAATTATAAAATAGCAAAAGATTTTACAGCTCGTGTAAAAGAAAAAGCTTTAGGTCAAGATGTACTTAAGAGTTTAAAGCCAGGTCAATTAATGGTTAAGCTTGTTAAAGATGAGCTTACAGAATTAATGGGAGGCGATGTTGCAGGTGTAAATTTATCAGGAACTCCTTCTGTAATTTTAATGTCTGGTTTACAAGGTTCTGGTAAAACTACTTTTTCTGGTAAACTAGCTCAATTTTTAAAGAATAAAAAAACAAAAAAGCCATTATTGGTTGCTTGTGATGTTTATAGACCTGCGGCTATTGATCAATTACATATAGTAGGAGAACAAATAGGTGTTGAGGTTTATAGTGATAAGACAAATAATGACCCTGTTGCTTTAGCTAAAGCAGGTGTTGCACATGCTAAGGAAAATGGATGTAATGTAGTTATTATTGATACCGCTGGTCGTTTGGCTGTGGATCAAGAAATGATGGATGAAATATCTAATATTCATAAAGCTATTTCTCCTGAAGAAACTTTATTTGTTGTAGATTCTATGACAGGTCAAGATGCTGTTAATACGGCAAAAGCATTTAATGATGTATTGAATTTTGATGGAGTTATTCTAACGAAATTAGATGGTGATACTCGTGGTGGAGCTGCTTTATCTATAAAATCTGTTGTAGATAAGCCTATTAAATATATTGGTACCGGAGAAAAAATGGAAGCAATTGATGTTTTCTATCCTTCTCGTATGGCTGAGCGTATTTTAGGAATGGGAGATGTGGTCTCTTTAGTGGAGCGTGCGCAAGAACAATTTGATGAAGAAGAAGCAAGAAAACTTCAGAAAAAAATAGCTAAAGATCAATTTGGTTTTGATGACTTTTTAAGTCAGATTCAGCAAATTAAAAAAATGGGTAACATTAAAGATTTAATGGGAATGGTACCTGGTATGGGTAAGATGGTAAAAGATGTTGATGTAGATGATGATGCATTTAAACATATAGAAGCTATCATTACTTCAATGACACCAAAAGAAAGAGCAAATCCAAAAATTATAAATTCTAGTAGAAAGAAAAGAATTGGAAAAGGATCAGGAACATCTATACAGCAAGTTAATCAATTGTTGAAACAATTTGAACAAATGGGTAAAATGATGAAAATGATGCAAGGAGGCGGTGGAAAACGCATGATGCAGATGATGAAAGGAATGCGTTAAAATCATTTTATACTTAACAAAAAAAAAGAAACTACACATATTTAATACTTTATTTAATGGAGATTTTAGACGGAAAAAAAGTTAGTAACGATATTAAAGATGAGATTGCAGTTGTTGTGTCTCAAATGAAAGAACGTGGAGAAAAAGTTCCTCATTTAGCAGCAGTTTTAGTTGGTGCAAATGGTGCTAGTTTAACATACGTAAATAGTAAAGTGAAATCATGTGAACGTATTGGTTTTGATTCAACTTTAGTAAAATTAGATCAAGATATTACAGAGGCTGATTTACTAGCTAAGATTGATGAGCTTAATAATGATGATAATATTGATGGATTTATAGTGCAGTTACCATTACCAAAGCATATTGATGAAGAAAAGATACTGTTGGCAGTACATCCTGATAAAGATGTAGATGGTTTTCATCCAACTAATTTTGGTAAAATGGCTTTAGATATGCCAAGTTTTATACCAGCAACTCCATTTGGTATAATGGAACTATTAGAGCGTTATAAAGTAGAAACATCAGGTAAGCATACTGTAGTTATAGGCCGTAGTCATATTGTAGGTAGACCAATGAGTATATTAATGAGTCAAAAAGGAACTCCTGGAGACTCTACAGTAACATTAACTCATAGTAAAACAAAAAACTTATCAGAGATAACTAAGCGGGCAGATATTATTATTTCGGCATTAGGGGTACCTAATTTCTTGAAAGCTGATATGGTTAAAGAAGGTGTTGTTGTTATTGATGTTGGTATTACTAGGGTGCCTGATGTAGAAGCAAAAAGAGGTTATAGAATAGTTGGAGATGTTGACTTTAATGAAGTTTCACCTAAATCTTCTTTTATTACACCTGTACCAGGTGGTGTTGGTCCAATGACAATAGCTATGTTGTTAAAAAACACATTGCTATCTAGATCAAGACATAATGCTAAAAACAAATAATAAAAATAATTAGTAAATAATAGGGTTGTGGTGTTTTTTTATTTAAACATTATTGCTTGCTTATTATATAAAAAAAGCTCTGTATAAATTTATTATACAGAGCTTTTTTTATATTCTATATCACTTTAATTACTATATGTTAGGGTTACTCTATAGTAATCTATATTTATTGTATAATGTAAAAAAGGCTTGTAAATTTAATTTACAAGCCTTTTTTATTTCCTACTCTTATTTAATTGCTATAACTAATCTTTAGAATAATTAGTTGTTGTTAAATTCTTGTTCTGATATATCGTCAGTTTCTAAACTGTTGTTGTTACCGCTATGACTTACATCTAAAGCAAGTTCATAAGAAGGAACATCAATACCATTTGTTGTTTTTACAGGTGTGAAATCTACTATATCTCCACCTTTTTCATATTGTGCATTTTGTACAAATCTACCATAACAATTACCACCTTCAGTTGTTTCTCTCCAATCTGATCCGTAAGCAATTTTTAGGTAATACTTACCTGCAGGTACATTTCTTAAATAATGGTTATCTCCATTTTGAATGTATGCAATTCTATAAGTAAGCTCTTCTCCGTTAGGATTGTCAATTTTAATTAGTTTAACAACGGCTTCAGTGTTTGATCCTACGTTGTTAACTTTTAAGTAATTGTCTAAACTATAGTCAAATTCAGGTACAATACTTAAACATTCTGGTGTTTCTCCTGTTTCGTATTCAGTAGTGTCCCAGTCTTTATATTTTTCTGCAACAGCGTTATTACCATTGTAGTTGTTTCTATTGCTTCCAGAGTTTACTACTTCATATTCAACTTCGACTTCTTTTTTAACTTCTTTAATTACAGTTTTTTCTTCTACGATAAACTGCTTTGGTAAAGCTAAAATGTCATCACGATTAATAAATCCGTTTAGTGTTTTGTATTGGACAGTCCAAAACTCTCCAAAATCTTCACTAATTAATAATACCTGCATACCTTTGGTAAGTTCTGCAACTACATTATAATTTGTTCCTGGTCCACTTCTTAAGAAAGAGGTTTCTACCGAAACAAAATAAAGTTCTTTTTCTTGAGCAGAAAGAGTGCTAAGTCCAAGAAAAATAAAAAGAGAGGCTACAATTGCTTTCATGGTTCTAAATTAATTAATAGTTCTATAAGTAGGTTTTCAAAATGCGTGCCAAAAAAAAGCAAGCCTAGTTTCTAGATCAAAGATAAGTTAATTTACTAGAAAAGTAATATATAATCGATATAAAGTGACTGTTTATAGTTGAAACTCATTATTTAAGTGAAAAATAGAACTGTTTTTTTTGGTTTAATAGGTTGTTTATTAGTGTTTTATGTATTTTTTTGATAAAAAAAGTCAAAAAATATAAATATGTTTTTTTTAATTTAATTCAAATTTTGAATGAATTATAGTATAATTTATCTGTAAAACTATTCTTCTGATGGTAAAGATTTGTAAATTTCTTCTTTAGAAATTAAGGTATATTCACCTACGTTTGATGTTAGTTTTATATCTATAATACGAACTCTTTTTAACTTTAGAACTTCATAACCAAGGTATTCACACATTCTTCTAATTTGTCTATTAAGTCCTTGCGTTAAAATAATTCTAAAAGTAAATTTGGTAACAGGTTCAACAATACATTTTTTTGTTACTGTATCTAATATGGGTATACCATTACTCATACGTCTAATAAAATCGTCTGTAATTAATTTATCTACTGTAACTATATATTCTTTTTCGTGATTATATCTTGATCTTAATATTTTATTTACCACATCTCCGTCGCTGGTAAGTAAAATTAAACCTTCACTTGGTTTGTCTAATCTTCCAATTGGGAATATACGTTGCGGAAAATTAATAAAATCAATAATATTATCTTCTTCTCTTTGGTCTGTTGTGCAAACTACACCAACAGGTTTGTTAAAAGCTAAGTAAACATGTTCTTTTTTTGCATCTTGAACAAGTTCTCCGTCTATTTCTATTTTATCTTCAGGTGAAACTTTTTGACCCATTAGTGGCAGCTCACCATTAAGTAAAATGCGTTTATCTTCAATAAGTCTATCGGCTGCTCTTCTTGAGCAATAGCCAATTTCACTTAAATATTTATTTAAACGTTTAGCTGTTTTTTCCAAGTTGTAAAATTTTAAGCAAAAATAACTCTTACAATGTTATTATAGGCAATTGATATTCTTAAAATATTAGCTACGAATTAATATAGGCTATAATTTTTTTGTTAATACCATCTGATTGCAATGAATGCCCTATTCTTTCTACAGTGTATAGTTCGCAATTGACCCATTTATCAGCTATTCGTTTTGAATATTTGTATGGAGCAAGTTTGTCGTTTTTTTCTAGAATTAATAACCCTTTAATTTTTATTTCTTTTGCAAACCTAGCAATCGAAAATTCTTTAGAATAAAAACCGAATCTATTTTTTAAATACTCATCAAACTTCTTCATGAATTTATCAGATACTCCAATGGTTTGTTGATATGATTTTAAGAAGAATGATAATTCAGAAGGGGGTCCTAATGCTATAATTTTTTCAATGCAAGGATTCAAATATTTTATTTGTTGATATACAGCTGTCATTCCACCTAAAGAATGACCAATGACAATACTTGGTTTTTGAGTTTCAATAATATCCTTTACGCATTCTGTATACAAAGGTACACTAAGGTATTTACCAGATGAGTTTCCTTGTCCTGGGGCATCTATGGCAATTATGTTGTGGTTTTGTTTTTGTAATTCAGTAACTAATGTTTTCCATCTATAGCTGTTGCTTTCCCAGCCATGGAGCAACAGAATTGTTTTGTTTTCACCAGCCCAAGTGTAGGTTTGTATTTTGTAGCCATTTGTTTCAATTCTTTCTTCTAATGAAGTGTCAAAAAATTCTTGATGTTTTTCAGTTGCTTTTCCTTTTCTAGGTGTGCAAAAAATATTAAAAGCTTCTTCAATTGCTTTTTTAGGAGCAATAATAGCCTTTGCTTGTAAATATTTACCTATAGCTAAAGGAATAATTTTTTGTAACATATCTAATTTTTTGCAACTGTAAAAATAAAAAAAGACTACTATATATAGCAGTCTTTTTTATTTAGTTTTTATCCCAATTAAGCCAAAAATATTTCAATTTTGCAGTATCGGGTATTTGTACAGCTTCTATTTTTGTTTTGGTGTCAAAAAGCAATTCTTTAGGTAATTCTTTTTTGTTTATAGCTATATCAACATTTAATTCGTTAATAGTAACTAAGGCAACACTTAATGTGTTTGTTATTTTAGAAATAGTATAGTTGTCTTTTAAGTCTTTAAAAGTGCTAGCAGCTCCAAAACCTTTTTCTGTTTTAAAACGCGGATCAATTACTCTTACTGATTTTATAGTAGCAGTAGAGTCGTATTCTTGTGTAGTTTCTAAAAGTAATAATTTGTTACCCTGTTTGTCGTAGATTTCAATTTCGTTGGCATTACCAATAAATTCATCTCCAGCAATTCTTTTTACAATAGAATCGTTTTTAAATATTTCTTCTAATTCACTAACCTGTGTTGTTTTTGTTAGATTACCAATATGGTCTGGCGCAATTTCAAAAGCATCGGTTTTTGTTGAGCAGCTACCTAGTACTGCTACTAGGCTAATTAGTGAAAGTTGTATTTTTTTCATGTATTTTTCTTTATGCTTATTTTATCGTAACATTTTGTTTAGTACTCCTAGTGCTCCCCTTATAAATGTAGCACTTGTTAATACTTTTATAATTGCTTTTTGCGTAGTGTTACTAGATCTACTGCTAGTTTTTCTACGTGTAGAAGTTGATTTTTTATCTAGTTTTTCTCTTTCTTTTTTAGCAGTTTCTTTAGCTTCATCAGCTTCTGCTTTTTCTATTTTTTCGTTTAATAATTCATAAGCACTTTCACGATCAATATTTTCATTATATTTTTCTGTTAGAGCAGAATTATCAATAATTTCTTTTAATTCTTTTTTTGTTAACACATCCATACGACTCATAGGTGCTCGTAACATGGTTTGTGCTAATGGGGTAGGAATACCTTTTTCGTTTAAAACAGAAACTAATGCTTCACCAATACCTAAAGAAGTTAAAACTTCGGCAGTATTGTAATGATCAGAAATAGGGTAGTTTTCTGCCGTAAGTTTAATTGCTTTTCGGTCTTTAGCTGTAAAAGCTCTTAATGCGTGTTGAATTTTTAAACCTAATTGACCTAATACTCCATCAGGAACATCGGTTGGGCTTTGTGTTATAAAGTATAAACCGACTCCTTTTGAACGGATAAGCTTTACAATATTTTCAATTTGATCGGTTAATGCATCAGATGCTTGATTAAAAATTAAGTGTGCCTCATCTAAAAATAAAACCAATTCAGGTCTATCACTGTCTCCTTGCTCGGGTAATGTGCTATAAATTTCAGCAAGCATACTAAGCATAAAAGTAGAGAACAACTTAGGTTTATCTTGAATGTCAGTTAATCGAATAATATTAATGTAACCACGACCATTTTCATCTTGGCGCATTAAATCTTCAATATCAAAAGAACGTTCTCCAAAAAACAAATCACCACCCTGTTGTTCAATTTCAATTATTTTTCTGATAATTGAACCAGTAGATGTTTTAGATATTGTTCCGTATTCTTTCTGAATTTCTTCGCGACCTTCGCCAGTAGCGTATTGCAAAACTTTTTTTAGATCTTTTAAATCTAGTAAAGGCAATTTGTTATCATCGCAATATTTAAAAATGATAGATAATATTCCGGCTTGTGTTTCGGTTACATTTAATATTCTAGATAGTAAAACAGGTCCAAATTCACTAACAGTTGCTCTTAGTCTTGTTCCGTCTTGTTCTGAAAGACTTAGTATTTCAACAGGAAATCCATTAGCTTCAAATGAAATTCCTATTTTTTCATGGCGCTCATCAATTTTTTTATGACCAGGACTTGGTTGCGCTATTCCACTTAAATCTCCTTTTAAATCCATTAAAAGTACCGGAACACCTTTGTTACTTAGATTTTCCGCTAATACTTGCAATGTTTTTGTTTTACCTGTACCAGTTGCACCAGCAATTAACCCATGTCGGTTTAATGTTTTTAAAGGTACTTTAACAGTAGCGTCAGAAAAAGTTTCGTCATTTAACATTGCTGCACCAAGTGCAATAGATTCCCCTTCAAAGTTGTATCCTTCTTGGATTTCTTCAATAAATGATTTTGAGTCGCTCATTTGTTAGTATTTATAAAGTTGCAAAAGTATTAATACTTTAAAGGTTTAAAAATAGAAAAATGTTTTTGAGATTTAAAGTCGGTGTAATACTATTTTTGAGTTTAAAATACTTAAGAATTACTAATGGTGTTTATAACGTGTTAAAAGTACAATTGTTTTAATGTATATTAATAAAAAGTAAATGTTTAATAAAAAGTAAGCTTTTAGTATAAAGTAATATCTTTGTAAGCTATGACAAAGGCAGAAATAAACGAATTAGTAGCACAAGGAAAAATGCTTCCTTTAATGGAAGAGTTTTATACCATTCAAGGAGAAGGATACCACAAAGGTACGGCAGCTTATTTTGTGCGAATAGGAGGTTGTGATGTAGGTTGTCATTGGTGCGATGTTAAAGAAAGTTGGAATGCTGAACTGCACCCACCTACTGTAACAGAACGTATTGTTGATAATGCAGTTAAATATAGTGATATTATTGTAGTTACAGGTGGTGAACCTTTAACTTGGGATATGACAGAGTTAACCAAGCGATTTAAAGAAAAAGGTGTAAAAACACACATTGAAACTTCAGGTGCTTATGAGTTATCAGGAGATTGGGATTGGATTTGCTTATCGCCAAAAAAAGTAAAATTACCAACAGCTAGTGTTTGCGAAAAAGCCAATGAGTTAAAAGTTATTGTGTATAACAATTCTGATTTTGCTTTCGCAGAAGAACAAGCAGCTAAAGTAGGAGAAGATTGTATCTTGTATTTGCAGCCTGAATGGAGTATGCGAGATAAAATGATTCCCACTATAGTGGATTATGTAATGAAAAATCCGCAATGGAAAATATCATTGCAAACCCATAAATACCTTAATATACCGTAAATTTTTATCGCCTTGTAGATCAATAAGTGCATTGTGTTTTATTAAATTTTTATTAATTAATCATTAATAGTAACTTTACTTAGTAAAGAAGTTTTAAATAAAACAAAACAAGCATGATGAACCCAAATATTGGTTTAGAAGAAAGTGATAGAAAAGCAGTATCCGATAAATTAGCAGCGCTTTTAGCAAATGAATACGTGTTAAGTTTAAAAACACGTAAAGCACATTGGAATGTTCAAGGTATTGACTTTGCAGATAAACACGCTTTGTTTGAAGAACAATACAATCAATTGTCTGAAATTGTAGATGATGTTGCTGAACGTATACGTATTTTAGGTTTCTTTCCGCCAGCTACATTACGACAATTTGCTGAGTTGTCTGATTTGCAACAGACCACTGTAATTGTAACAGATAGTAAGGTGTTAGTAGAAAAGATACTAACGGCTCATAATCGTGTAATAAAACAATTACGAGAAATAATTTCTGATATTTCTGCAAAGTATAAAGATGAAGGGACAACGGACTTTTTAATTGCTATTATGCAAATACATGAAAAAACAGCTTGGATTCTTAGATCTCACTTGGGATAATAATGTATTATCTTTTAGAAAAATTAAAACACTTAAAAAATACTATTTTGTATAAAAAATCAATTATTATTTCTGTCTTACTTGTTCTAGGAATGAGTCAATTAGTAACGGCACAGAAAAGAAAAGACTTATTAGATAATGTAGCTAAATTGGAAACAGAGTTGGCTATAGCAAAAGAGCAGTTAGTAGAATCAGAGCGAAAAGTTCGTGTTGGTGAAACTAAAGTAGAATCTATGAAGCTAGAAGTAGAGAATATTAAAAAGACGAATGAGTCTTTATTAGCTAACATGGGTGGCTTTACGCAGTTGTCAGAACAAAAATCTAAAAACTTAGAAAAGTCGTTAGAAACAATTAAACAAAAAGATAAGCAGTTAGATGTTATAAGCGAATCTTTAAGTAGAATAGATTCTACAAAATTAGCTACTTACGAAATTTTTAAAGCTGGTTTAAAAGAGTCAATTGATAATGCTCAAGTTTCATTAGGTTTTCAAAACGGAGTAATAACTATAGCAATGCCTAATGAATTTTTATTCGGATTAGTTGGAACTAGTATTGTAATTGAAGAAAAAGCAAAGTTAACTATAGGTAAAATAGGTGCTATTTTAAACGAACAAAAAGATTTGAATATTCAGGTTATTAGTAATACAAATGAATTAACGTTTGTGAATTCTATTAAAGATAATTGGGATTTAAGTAGTCTGCAAGCATCTGCAATAAGTAGATCTTTGCAAACTGATTCAAAAGTAGAATCGGCTAGAATTGAAGTTGTAGCTAAAGAAGGAGAATATAAATTGGATAATGTAAAAGCAGTAACAAAAATTATTGTAACCCCAGGTTATAAAGATTTTTATAAAATGGTTAAAGATATTATGAAAAACTAATAGGGTGGTAGATTGTTATATTTGTTTTAAGCAACAATAAAAAAAAAGCCTTTCTTAATTAAGAAAGGCTTTTTTTGTTTATTTAGTTTTTGATAGGTAAACCATCTCCGTCTGTAAAATTACCCATTAATAATCTAATAAGATCAATTAGGTACCATACTCCAAATCCGCCTCCTGTTATTAACATAAGGATACCAGTGAATATTTTACCCACATAAAATCGATGTGCTCCAAAAACTCCTAAAAAGAAGCATAATAATGTACTTATAACAAAATCTTTAGAACTCTGTTGATGCATAATATTTTTTATTTTAAAATAACTTCTTCTTTGAAGATACTATGATCAAATTTAAAGAAATTAATCTAATTTTTTATTAGGTAATAACATTGTAGCTCCAATAAATAACATGTCGTTATGTAGTTGATTGTCGTTAGCTAATATAAGTAAGTTGTTGTTTTTTGAATTTTTGTTTAAAATTCTTTTGATAAAGCGCTTCATGATCTTCTTGGTAATTAATTTAGTGCAAATATAGCAGTGGTAATTAATGCAAAATAATAATGTGTTTGCTAATCGTTTAAGAGAAGTAAAAGCTAGAGTAGTGGTTGTTTTTTGTTGCTTTTTAGGCTGTTAAGAAAATGATAATATTGTTTTCTTAAACCAAAAAATCCCTCAATATCGAAAGATAAAGAGGGATTCTGTACTCGGGACGGGACTTGAACCCGTACGTCCTAATGGACATTGGATTTTAAGTCCAACGTGTCTACCAATTCCACCACCCGAGCGTGGTACTTTGTAAAAGAATAGAGCGAAAGACGAGATTTGAACTCGCGACCCCCACCTTGGCAAGGTGATGCTCTACCCCTGAGCTACTTTCGCAGTAATAATGAACATTACAAGTAATTTACTTGCGGGTGCAAATATAAGACATTTATTTAGTTTTGCAACCCCTTTTTTAAGAAAAAAATGAATTTAATTTAATTGACTTCCGAAGTCTCTTTTTTTGAGCCAATTAGCATTCGTTTTATTTCATTTAATTTCATTAAAGCCTCTACGGGAGTAAGCGTATTAATATCGGTATCTATAATTTCGTTCTTTACTTCTTCTAATAAAGGATCATCTAAGTTGAAAAAACTTAATTGTATTTCTTCTTCTTGCGATTGTTTTAAAGTATCACTAATTTCTTCGTTATGGTTTGTTTTCTCTAATTGCTTCAGCATTTTTTGAGCTTTCTTAACCACACTTTGTGGCATACCAGCCATTTTAGCTACATGAATACCAAAACTATGTTGGCTACCACCAGCGGTTAGCTTACGCAAGAATAAAACATTATCCTTAAGTTCTTTTACGGCTACATTATAGTTTTTAACTCTATTAAAAGTTTCGCTCATTTCATTAAGTTCATGATAATGTGTAGCAAATAATGTTTTTGGTTTACAAGGGTGTTCGTGTATAAACTCGCTAATAGCCCATGCAATAGAAATTCCATCGTAGGTACTAGTACCACGTCCAATTTCATCTAAAAGTATTAAACTATTGTCAGAAAGGTTATTTAATATACTAGCAGTTTCATTCATTTCGACCATAAAAGTAGATTCTCCCATCGAAATATTATCACTGGCACCAACACGCGTAAATATTTTATCTACTATTCCCATAGAAACAGCTTCAGCCGGAACAAAACAACCAATTTGCGCTAATAAAACAATAAGTGCTGTTTGCCTTAGTATAGCCGATTTACCACTCATGTTTGGGCCGGTAATCATAATAATTTGTTGAGAGTCGCGATCTAAGAACACATCATTGGCAATATAGCTTTCACCAGGCGGAAGTTGTTTTTCTATAACTGGGTGTCTTCCATTGGTAATATTAAGCTCATTACCATTAGTAAAAATAGGACGTACGTAATTTTGTTGGTTCGCTAATTCGGCAAAACCACATAAGCAATCTAACTGACCAATTAATAAAGCATTATTCTGCACAATTTTAATGTAATCGTACATCCAACTAATTAGTTCGTTAAATAATTGTTGTTCAAGTATAGCAATTTTTTCTTCTGCACCTAAAATTTTAGTTTCGTATTCTTTAAGCTCTTCGGTAATGTAGCGTTCAGCATTTACTAGGGTTTGTTTACGAATCCAGCTTTCTGGTACTTTGTCTTTATGGGTGTTTCGAACCTCTATGTAATAACCAAACACGTTGTTTGATGCAATTTTTAAAGAGGTAATTCCGGTTTCTTTACTTTCTCTATCTAACATGTTATTTAGATAGTCTTTTCCTGAAAAGGCTAAACCGCGTAATTCATCTAATTCGGTGTTAAAGCCATCGGCAATAGTAGTTCCTTTTAAAATGTTTACAGGAGCTTCAGGATGAATACAAGCTTCTATTTTAGAACGTAATAATTTACAATCATGTAATGCATCGCCTATTTTTTGTACAGCCGATTGTGTACTAGCTTCGGCTAATTTTTTTATAGGTTCTAAAGCGTCTAATGAATTTTTTAATTGGTTTACTTCACGAGGGCAAATTTTACCAGTAGCTATTTTAGAAACCAAACGTTCTAAATCGCCAATGTGCGAAATTTGTTCTTGTATTTGCGCATGTATTTGTGGTTCTGTAATAAAATATTCAACCACTTCATGGCGCGCTTCAATACGTTCTTTATGTTTTAACGGAAGCGATAACCAGCGTTTTAACATACGGCCCCCCATTGCAGAGCTTGTTTTGTCTATAACATCCAATAAAGTTGTTCCGCCATTAGCGTTTGCATTATATAATTCAAGATTACGAATGGTAAAACGATCCATCCAAATGTAATCATCTTCGGCAATACGTTGAATTTGTGTTATGTGTTGTAGCTTGTGGTGTTGGGTTTCTTTAACGTAATGTAAAATGGCACCAGCAGCAATAATTCCAAAGTTGAGGTGGTCAATACCAAAACCTTTAAGTGATTTTATATGGAAGTGGCCATGCAAATTTTCTTCAGCATAATCTTGTTTCCAAACCCAATCTTCTAAATGAAAAGTATGGTAGTTAGATCCGAAATCTTCTGTAAACTGTAATTTTTTGTTTTTTGGAACTAAAATTTCACTTGGCGTGAAGTTTTGAAATAATTTATCGATAGTAGCTTTATCTCCTTGAGCAGCTAAGAATTCTCCTGTCGATATGTCTAAAAAAGAAACTCCCATTCCTTTATTACCATAATGTAAAGCAGCTAAAAAGTTATTGCTTTTACTTTGTAATACTTCGTCATTTAAAGAAACGCCAGGTGTTATTAATTCTGTAACACCACGTTTTACAATAGTTTTGGTTTCTTTAGGATCTTCTAATTGATCACAAATAGCAACACGTTGACCAGCTTTTACTAGTTTAGGTAAATAGGTGTTTAAAGAATGATGCGGAAAACCCGCTAAGGCGGTTTCGTTTTCAGAACCAGCACCTCTTTTAGTCAAAATTATATTTAAGATGTTAGCAGCTACAACAGCATCTTCTCCAAAAGTTTCATAAAAGTCACCTACTCTAAACAATAACATTGCATCAGGGTACTTTGCTTTAATGGCATTGTATTGCTTCATTAAAGGAGTAACTTTTTTTTCTTTCTTTTTTGGTGTTTTTTTAGTAGCCACAGTCCGTACAGTTTAATTGATATGCTAAAATACAGATTACATACATGACACTAATTTTAGAACAAAAGAGTTATTTGTTTTTTATTCACAATTTGGCGGGGTAGTATTATTCTTTGGTTTTAAGAAATATTTATGAGTTTTAACTGTTAATAAAATAAAATTAGAGAATTTAAAAAGTATATATTCGTTCTATGTTTAAATAAAACAGATAGTTAGAGTATGGCAATGCAGGCTAGATTATTTGTAGACGGTGAGTTTTACAATTTAAAAGAATTTAAATATGGTTTTGTAAATGGTGCCAATTCCAATGGTTTTTCGTCAGATAAAACAAGGCAAGTAGGGTTAACATGTGTTATAGAGGCTATTCGGCAAGAGTTATTTGAAGAATGGGCTATGGAAAACTATATGAAAAAGTATGTAGAAATACATATGGAGCATACTACTATTGGTCATGGGAAGTCACGTATACTAAAATGTCATGATACTTTTTTGTTAGAGTTTTATACTCGTTTTAGTCATATATCAGAAGA
>CAZJGP010000036.1:0-2893 GCA_964545595.1 uncultured Flavobacteriaceae bacterium
TAGCTTTTTAATATTGTTGTTAGGAGTTGTATTTTCATCACAATCGCAAAATTTAGTTAGTGTAATTAATTATAGAGATATTGAAGATAAAGTAACTACTAGGTATGGGGCAGATTCATTTCAACGTAATGAAAAAGTAAATTACGATTTATGGGAGTTACTACTTCAAAAACATGTTTCTTCTGATGGGCAAGTTAATTATGAAGGCTTTAAAAAAGATAGCAGTAAGTTTAACGAGTTTTTGAGAATAATTTCAAAGACTCGTATAAACTCTAGTTGGTCAAAAAGAGATAAAATGGCTTTTTGGATTAATGCCTATAATGCTTATACAGTAAAGTTAATTATTAATAATTACCCTACTAAAAGTATTAAATCTATTAAAGGGCCATGGAAAACTAAGTTTTTCTCTATTAATGGTACGCCAATGAGTTTAGGTGAAATTGAGCATAAGATTTTAAGAAATTTTGGAGATCCAAGAATTCATTTTGCAATCAATTGCGCATCAGCTTCTTGTCCGCGTTTAATACAGGTTCCTTTTAAAGCTTCTAACTTAGAAAGGTTATTAGAAAGACAAACTAAAGAGTTTGTTAATGACCCTTTTTACAATACTATAACTGAGTATACTGTTAATGTATCAAAGTTATTTGATTGGTATAAAAAAGACTTTAAAGAAGATTCAGGTACAGTAACTAACTTTATTAATAAGTATAGTGATGTAAATGTAAAAGATCAAGAAGAGAAAGGCTATAAAGCTTATGATTGGTCTTTAAATAGTAAAAAGTAGAAACTTCTATTATATAAACAAAAGAGGCTTACCTATTGGTAAGCCTCTTTTGTTTTATAGTGCCATTAAATTACATCCTCTAATATCACTATTGTCAAAACGTCCTAAAATTTCAAATTCGTTTTTAGAAATCATTTTACCAAGATCTTGTGTAGCAATAAAACTACAAGAGTTTATATTGGCTAGGTCAATTATGTTTATACCTCCTGTTTTTCCAATATTATTAATACTTTCTAAAGGGTTCTCTGTATTTCTTAATCTTATTTGCATCCAATTTGGGCATTTAAATAACCCGTTACCTTTTGAGTATGCTTGCGATAACAATTCGGTCATACCATATTCACTATGAATATGATTTACTCCAAACCCGTTTTTTAATGTTTCGTGTAACTCAGTTCGTATAATTTCTTTCCTTCGGCCTTTCATACCTCCAGTTTCCATTACGGTTGTATACTTTAGGTTTAGTTTCTTTTTTTCTATTAAGTCTAATAAAGCAAAAGAGACTCCTATTAAAAGTGTTTTTTCTTTTCTTTTTTCTAATTCTTCTAAGGTAGTTATTAGCTGCTCTAAATTGTTTAAATAAAAACCACTTTTAGAATGTTTGGAACGTTCTATTAAATCGTTTGCCATATATACTAACGATGACCCTGTGCGCTCTAAATAAGCAGGTAATAAGGCTAATACACAGTAATCTTCAATAGCTCCGTAAAAATGATTAAAGCCTTTTAAGTAACTTTTTTCGTATAAAGACAAATTGGTTACATAGTGCTTGCTAGTTTGTTGACCTGTGGTACCACTACTAGTAAATGTTTTTTGAATATTTTGAGTAGAAGATGTTACTGTATGTGTTTTAAAAAACTCAATAGGTAAAAAAGGAATATCATTAATGGTTGTTACACTAGTTTTAGAAACTCCTATTAAATTACAATAACGTTGGTATACTTTATTATTCTCGTATTGGTGTTTAAAAATAGTTAAACTGAATTGTTCAAACATCTTTTCATTGTTAATACTAAAAATATCCATTGCTTGCATAGAGTGTAAAATTATTGAATTTTAAATTCAAAAACATAAAAGTATATAACAAAAAAAAGACCGCCAATTGGCAGTCTTTTTTAATAGATGTGTGTATTTCTAAAATTGAAATCCTGTCCAAGTAAATACTGTTGTATCTGCACCTGTATTTTGAATAGAAGGAACAGTTACGTTTGTTGCGTCTGAATCTCCAAATTTAATATCAGTTTCACTTATTCCAATACCATTAACGCTAACTGTAGCATTAGTATTAGCATTACCTCTAGAGTCTTCAAAGTCAACAAAGTCTGAAAAACCAATGGCAGAACCTTCAACCGTACTATTGTTTACGTCAATTATTAAAGCATTTGTTATTGTAGAAGTAGCACCTCTTCTTACTTTAATAGCATCATTTAATTCTACAGAACCTTCATTTACAATTGTAATGCCTGTCATTGTAAAGTTAGATTGATTGATATCAGTTGGGGTATTTCCATCTAAGTTTCCATCAGATTCTACTCCTCTTGGATCAGAAGTAACGGATGCAAATCCAGCTTCACGTATTCCATAAGCATTTGTTAATGTTCCAGTCCAACCTTGAGAAACATCAAACATATCATCTCTAGGGTTTACAACTAATAAATTAGTTACATCTACAGTTCCACCAAACCACTCAATTGCATCATCATCTCCATTAAAAATTGCAATGTTAGATATAGTAGTTCCATTACCAACTCCATTTAATGTCAAACCATTGTGTTCAGCATCATCATTAATTCTTGCTCCAGTATACTCAAGAGTAACGTAGTTTAATGTACCTGAATCATCAGTAGCAATATCTCCACCAAATAATATATCATTTCTTACTTCGGTTGCAGCTTCAATTGATCCTCCTTCTTGTCTGCTTATAGGTGCTCTTCCGTTTATAATTAAACCACCCCAGTCACCAGGGCTTGGTGTTGTAGCTGATGATGTAATAATAATTGGTGCGTTAGCAGTACCATTTGCTTCAATAACCCCACCCCTGTCAACAAGTATAAAGATATCAGTACCTCCTGCAGTAGCTTGAATAGTAACACCTTCTTCTATTGTTAA
>CAZJGP010000037.1:0-9539 GCA_964545595.1 uncultured Flavobacteriaceae bacterium
TACTTTTTAATATAATTTTACTTGTCTTATCACTTTCTTCTTGGAGTCAAAATTTTATCGATCAAAATGGAAAAAAACAAGGAAAATGGAATTTCATAAATGATCATATAAAAATGACTTGTATATTTCAAAATGATACAATCATTAGTAAAATTAAATATTTTGAAAAAGGTGTTGCATTTCTTGAAATACAGAAAAAAAGAGAACAATCAACTTTTATGGAAATCTAATTTGGATAAAGGTGTTATTATTAAACAAATATTTTTTTCAGCTAATGGAAAAAAAATTGCTGATACAATACAGTCTGAATTCTCAACAAAAACACAACTACTTCCTAGATTTTATGATGGAAAAGAAAACTATAATAAGTTTATTAAAAACAATTTCATTAAATATCTAAACCAATTTGACCTTAAAGAGGGACATTATAAACTTCACTATAAAATAAATAAAAATGGAGAAAGCATCTTTGTAAAATTATTAATAGGCAACACTATAATTACTAATATTAATTTAATTAATTTTCTAACAGCAAAATTAAGAATGCTTCCCAAATGGCAACCTGCTGTGCAATTGGATCGAACCGTAAGTGTTTTTAATCTAATAACTTTTTCCATAAAAAAAGATTAAACTAGTTTTAATTGAATAAAACTTTATATAGCATAATAAACACTCTGCCTATCTAATTCTTTCTTAAAGGAAAAAATTAACAATTCATTAGACTTTACTAGTGCGTGTTCTACAACATATTGTTTTATTTTTAACAAAGTATAATTGTTGTTGTTGTGCTTAAGCTTTCAACTGTTATTAAACGTAAACTTTATACATAAAATACATAAAATACATAAACCAATGACAGATATTATTCTTTACGGTGCCGACTGGTGTCCTGATTGCCGAAGAGCAAAAAGCTTTTTAAACGACAACAATATTAAATTTACTTTTATTGATGTTGATCTTGACAAGGAAGCTACTGCTAAAGTTGAGGCTATAAATAATGGTAAAAGAATTATTCCTACCTTAATTATAAATGAAAAAACATATACAAATCCTAATAATGTTGTTTTAGCATCTGTTTTAGGTATTAACGAGGCTGGTGTAGTACAATTATTTGGTGCTGACTGGTGTCCTGATTGTCGTAGAGCTAAAAACTTTTTACGTGATAACACTATAAACTTTCAGTTTATTGATGTTGACCAAAACGATTGGGCTACCGCTAAAGTAGAAGAAATTAATAATGGAAAAAGAATAATTCCGACAGTCTTAATTGACAATACACCACATACAAACCCCGATAATAAAACCTTAACAAAGCTATTATCAATAGATGTTAAAAAAGAAACTAAAATTTTTGACACCGTAATTATTGGTGGTGGTGCTGCTGGTTTAACAACTTCTATTTATGCTCAAAGAGATCGTTTTGACACTTTAATTTTAGAGAAGAAAAATATTGGTGGTAACGCTTTTTTAACCGAAAAAATTGAAAACTATCCTGGTTTTACTTCTATATCAGGTCCTAAGTTAATGGACAAAATGGAAGAACAAGCTAAAACTTATGGTGCTACCATAAAAACTGGAGAGGAAGTTACTAATATTGTAAAAAACGATGGTTTATTTACTTTAGAAACTAATAGTGCTTCATATAAAAGTAAAACAGTGGTTCTTGCTACTGGGTCAACTTACCGTCTTTTAGGTATTCCTAACGAAAATGAATTAATAGGTTCTGGTATACACTTTTGCGCTACTTGCGATGGTGCCTTTTACCGTGATAAAGATATTATTGTTATTGGTGGAGGAAACTCAGCATTAGAAGAAGGTATCTTTTTAGCTGGTTTTTGTAAATCGGTAAAAATTGTAAACCGATCTAATAAATTTTCAGCTTCGGAAACCTACGTGGAAAAACTAAAAACAATTGAAAATATTAGCACTTATATGAACAAAACATGCGTAGAGTTTATTGCTGGTGAAAACGAATTGTTTAGTGAATTAAAAGTAACGGATAACGAGACTAAGCAGGAAGAATTAATTAGTGCCGATGGTGTATTTATTTTTATTGGTTTAATACCAAACACTAGCTCTTTTAAAGGTGTTATTGATTTAAACAAACAAGGTTTTATACAAACATCTGGTTTAGCTGAAACTTCAATACCGGGTGTTTTTGCTGCAGGTGATTGTCGTGAAGGTGCTATTGCGCAAGTTGCTGCTGCTACTGGCGAAGGTGTTTTAGCTAGTTATGGTATTAAAAACTTTCTAAAATAAGTTATGTTATTAAAACAAATTAGCTTAGTTACCGCTTTATTTACTGCCCTTACTTCTTTCGGTCAAGCCGAAGATCACGGACATAGTAATGAGCATGAAAAGGAAGAATTGTCACAATCTATTACCCTTGGTATAGGAGCGCCTTATTCTTCAGAATTAGAAACCGTTGGACTAAATTTACGTGTTTATTACAATGTAAGTCCGCACATTTGCTTTGGACCTGAGTATTCTTATTTTAAAAGTGGTGATACTGAAGTACAGGCTTTTGACTTTGTGCTTCATTATATCATAGAAACTGATATTGTTGGTATTTACCCTCTTTTAGGAAGTAACTACACAATTGAAAAAGAAGAATTTGAATTTGAACAAGAAACCGAAGAAGAATTTGGTATTGTCTTTGGTGGTGGAATACACAAAACCTTTTACAAAAACCTTACTGCTTTTGCGCAATACTCAAGAGTTGAATTAGGTATTGAAGATGATATTTTTGCTCTAGGATTAATGTACACCTTTAAATAACATTCCCTTATATTAACTAAAAAAGAGTTTATTTCGACATTAGAAATAAACTCTTTTTTTATCTACTATTTTGTAAAATAATAATCAAAAAAAAAAGGGGAATATTTACAATGTAAATACTCCCCTTTTTTAATTCTAAATCTATTAATTAATAGATAGCTTCAACTGTAACCTCTACTGTCTTAGCAATATTTTTAGATGGCTTTCCTTTTTCGAAAGCAACTTTATATAAATTTAACTCTACATTAAATTTAGAGTTTAAAGATACTTTACCTCCTTCAATTTTAATTACTGCTTTTTCATTAATGTCATTAGAAACACCGTTAATAGTTAATTTACCAGTTACATCAATATCAAAAGAACCATCTTTTGAAAAGTCTAAATCAGCAATATTTGTAACATTACCAATTAATTTTGCTTTTGGATTCGTTTTAGTATCTAAAAATTTATCACTATTAAAATGCTTTTGCATTAATGATTTTTCAAATTCAAAACTTTGCATTGGTACTGAAAATACAATTTTACCAGTTGTTTTATCTAAAGTTCCAACTGTTTTATAATTATTAGCTTCAATATCTTCAGCTGGTGTAGATGAGAAAAACTTAATGTGAGTTTTTGATGCTACTAATTTTTGAGCTGAAACAGTTACTGACGATAATGATACTATAGCAATTGCTAAAGCGGAAATGATTTTTTTTGAGAACATTTTATTTAATTTTAAATTATAGTGTTTAATTTTAAAGCGAAATATTATAATACAATATCACTTTTTTCAATGTTAACATTTTCATACATCTCTAAATCTTCATCATAAGATGCACCTGATCTAATTACTCCTTTAATAGTAACTTTATCTCCTATTTTAACATTATTAGTACTTGCATTAGTTTCAGCAGTAAAAGTACAGCTAACACCTGCTTTATCCGAAGGTGATTTTAACATAACAACTTTTTGTTTATTGTAATCTTCTGATATACTTTCAACAATTCCTGTAATTTCTAACACTTTTGATTCTCCGCCTTCATCTAAATATTTTGCATTAGCTTTTTGGCTATCTGCTAAATATTCTTTCACAATATCACTTGCATTATAACTAAAATCAGTCTTTGTGTTTTGAACATCTCTGGCAGGTCTATTAAACATATATACAACCACACCAATTGCTACTAATACTCCTAGTCCAACAAGTTTTAATAAAGTTTTCTTTTTACTATTCATTTTGTACTTCTTTCTGTTTTAGATAATTTTACCCACAAAAGTAAGTTATTTATCTAACTATTTAACACTTCAAATTCTAAATAAAAAGTTAATATTTAATAAGATATTATTTTCCTAATATTAATGGTAAACCATCTTTAGCAGACCCTACAACTACTACTTTAGCATTAGGAGAGCTTGCTAAATCTACAGTAGCTTGTATACCTTTTTCTTGTAAAATCTTATCCGTTAATGACGCACTTAAAATTCGGTTTGCTGCAGCTTTACCCTCTGCATCAATACGTTGTCTTTCTGCTTCTTTTTTTGCTTTTGTTAAACGAAACTCATATTCTAATGATTCTTGCTCCTGCTTTAACTTACGCTCAATAGCTCCTTTAATAGTAGGTGGCAAAGTAACATCGCGTACTAAAACTCTGTTTACAGTAATATACTGGTCCTTTACTTCATTACGAACTTCTTCTAAAATTTCATTCTGAATAACATCACGCTTACTAGAATATAACTGCTCTGGTGTATAACGCCCCACTACACTACGTGCTGCGGCACTAACAGCAGGCGATAAAATAGCGTTAACATAATCTCGCCCTTTTTCTTGGTGTAAACGTCCTAAATCAGATTGTTTTGGCTGAAACCAAACTGTTCCATCTACATTTACTTCTAATCCATTTACTGAAAGTACTTGCATTTTATCTGAAATAGATTGTTGGCGTACTTTATATACAATCATATCATTCCAAGGTGCTACTATATGGAAACCTTCTCCATATGTGTTTTCCGTGTCAACACCACCTCCAAAACGTTTAAATAAAACTCCTGCTTCACCACTACCAATTGTTTCGGTAGATTTAAAAATTAGTATAACCGATAATATTAATAATATTACTATTGGTGGTCCAATTTTAGGTAACTTTTCCATTATAATTTATTTGTGTTTATTTTATGGGTACTAAATTAATCCATTGTATTTTCTTAAGAACCATTCTAGACCTAAAAAAAGCAATAATAATCCTAACAAATACTTCCATGATATTAAAGGCTTCTTTTCTTTCTTTGATTTTTGAATAGGTTTAAAAGTATCTTTTGTTTCTAATTCTGACAATAAAGATTCTAATTGATCTTTATAAAAAATAGCTCCATCATTTGTTTTGGTTAATGAAGTTAAGCTTTCTATATCTGGTCTAAAAAATTGTTTTTCAATATTAAAATCTAAAATTGAAAAGCTTCCTCCTTTTTTAAGGTTTGTACCATTAACAGTTATCGTAAAACTATATTTATCGGCAGGTAAATTGCTTAAGTCAGCTTCATAAAATTGTCCTTTAAGCACCATAGGTACTTTTTTATTTATTTGTTTGCTTTTATTTAGAACCGAAAGAATTAATTCTCCCTTAACATCAAATTCATAGTTCTTATTAAAATAAGCTGCTGTAATTTTAACCTTATTATTACTATAATAAATAGATTCGTAATTAACAGTTAAGCGTTGTCTTTCTTTTTTACTTGATAAATACTGTACTATTTTCCCAAAAAGAGTATCAAAATTTTCAAAACTCTCATCATTCTTAAAATCTAGTAATCGCCACTTCCAAAAGCCTTCTGCAAAAAGCACCGCTTCGTTCGATTTTTCCGAATTCCAAAAAGCAATTAATGGTTGTTTTGTATTTACGCCTGCTATCTTTTTATATAATAAAGTTTCGTATTCTCCTCTTAAGGTTTCCGTTCCAAACTTTGTCTCTAATGGTGGGTATTTTGATAATTTAAAAGAGTCTGTATTAAAAATTTCAAAACCTTCAGAAAGTACTGGTATAATTTCTTCTACCTGATTTTTTACAGACTTCTTATAGTTTCTATTTAATTTATTTATAAAACTCCAATCAGTCTGTTTACCCATTACTGATAGCATTTGAATGCCTTTTTTATCGGCTAATTCGTATACATTTTTAAATGATGCCTTTGGCTGATATAAAATTAGCATTTGGTAGTCATCTAAATCGGTAATTTGACTTGGTTTTTTTACGCTTAAACTTCTTCGTTCGTTACTTTCAATGGTTCTTTTAAAAGCAGCAATATCAGGGTGAGTGATATCGCTTACTAATAATACATTTGTTTTTTGATCTATGGTTTCTACAACAAATACTTGCGAATTATTACTTGTGTTTTTTTCCCCTGAAAAGGTGTTTATAGTAGCACGATAACTATGAATACCAGGTGTAGTCGTTTTAATTTCGCAGTTTACAAAATGAGAGGTTTGTTTACTAGAAAAATCTAACGGCTCTTTATAAACCAATTGTTTCCCTTTAAATATTTGCAATTCAGATTTTCGGATAGATTTACCAGAATAATTTACGATTAATTCTATTGGAAATTTATTATTTAAATAAGCGTATTTATTAGCGTTTACACGCGAAATATGTAAATCTTCTACCTGAGTAGTATCCCCGAAAGGAATAGCAAAAATAGGTTGTTTATGAGCACTTTTATAATAAGAATAATCAGAACCATAGGTTTGGTTACCATCGGTAAGCATTACAATTGCTGAATTTGGCTTGCGATGTACCTTTTGAATATTTTTTAAACTATTGTAAACTCTAGTTTGCGAAGCCGAGGCATTAGATAAACTATCGGTAAGCGCTTCTCCAAAACCATACACCGAAATATCAAAACGCTCATTTAGCTCTTTGTTTTCTGTTATTTGCCTAAGCGTTTTCTTTAACGCTTCTTCTTCTTTTAAATATTTAATAGATTCTGATTGATCAGCCAACAGTACTAAATCGGGCTTTTCAAGAGTTGTCTTGGTAATTGTAAGCTCCGGATTAATGAGCAAGAGCAAAAGTGTAAAGACACTTATAAAACGTAAAAAAGCAAAAAGAAATGTCTTTTTAGACTTTCTTTTTGCTTTAAAAAAATATTGAAATGTAGCAACTAGTAATGAAATTACTACTGCTGCAATTAATAATAATACTGTTTGTGTAGACAAATTTTAGTTTAGTTTAGGTCAACATTCCTCCGTCAACATTAAGTACTTGTCCTGTAACATAGGCACTTAAGTCGCTACCCAAATATACACAAGCATTTGCAATATCTTCTGGTGTTCCACCTCTTTTTAATGGAATTCCTGCTCTCCACCCTTCAACAACCTTGTCATCTAGCTTTGCTGTCATCTCTGTTTCAATAAAACCTGGTGCTACAACATTACAACGAATGTTACGTGAACCAAGCTCTAATGCTACCGATTTTGAGAAACCAATAATACCTGCTTTAGAAGCTGCATAGTTAGTTTGTCCTGCATTACCTTTAACACCAACAACGGAACTCATGTTAATAATTGAACCTTTACGTTGCTTTAACATAGTACGTTGTACGGCTTTTGTCATATTAAAAACCGACTTTAAGTTAACTTCAATTACTGTATCAAAATCTTCTTCACTAATACGCATTAACAAGTTATCTTTTGTAATACCTGCGTTATTAATTAAAATATCAATACCACCTTCAAAGTCTTTAGTAATTTGCGCAACTAATTCTTGAGAATCGTTGAAACTAGCTGCATTACTTTTATATGCTTTAGCTTGTACTCCTAAAGCTGTTAATTCTTGTTCTAACTCTTCTGCTGCTGCAGAAGAAGAACTATATGTAAATGCCACATTAGCACCTTGCTTAGCAAAATTTTGTGCTATACCTTTTCCAATACCTCTACTTGCACCAGTAATAATAGCTGTCTTTCCTTCTAAAAGTTTCATAAAAACTAAATTTCTTTTTATAGTTTTCAAATATAGTCATTCCTGCATTTTAACAGAATTAAAAAAAACTAATTTACTATGCATTCATAATATACTCTTCCTTCTATAATTAAATACTATTATCAAATCAATAAATGTAATTTAAAGCTTATTTTTATACTATTAAATATTATTAGCTTTACTGCATAAACAATTATTTTATTATGAAGAACATATTTATACTACTTGCAAGTTTAACATTACTAAGTGCCTCATGCAAAAAGAAAACGGAAAGCCATGAAGCTCCTAAAACAGCTGTTGTTGAGAACACATACCAAGTATCATCAAAAGGGTCAGAAGTTTATTGGACTGGTTATAAGTTTACCGATAAAAAAGGTGTAAAAGGAAAGTTTAAAACTATTGACGTTACTAACGCTCCTGTTGCCAAAACACAATTAGAAGCTTTAAATGGTACTGAATTTTCAATACCTGTAAGTAGTGTTTTTAGTAAAAATGCTGCTCGTGACGGAAAATTAGCTACTTTATTTTTTGGCGTAATGGACCAAACTGAATTTTTAACAGGTTCATTTGTTACAAAAGGAGAGAGCTTAGCTTTAAACTTAAAAATGAACGGAGTTACTAAGCAAATTCCTGTTGCTCATAAAATTTCAGATCGTCATGTTAAAATTGATGGTGTTCTAAAAATATCAGACTTTGGTGCTCAAGGTGCTTTAGACTCTATACACAAAGCTTGTGAGTTATTACACACAGGTAAAGATGGTGTTAGTAAAACTTGGGATGAAGTTGCCGTAGAAGCAATTGTTTATCTGAAATAATACATTACTTTTAACAAATAAAAAAGGCTACCATATGGTAGCCTTTTTTATTTGTTATAGACCATGTTAATTAGCTTGGTTATCGTTTTCCAATTTCGAGTGGTTGCATTACTTTTAATTGTTTTTCAAAAAAAGCATTTGTCAATTTCGACTTATGATACTTACCTTCTATGTTCAGAAAAATATAATTTCCTTTTACGGAAAACTGATTTAGAGAAAACTCTTGTGATGCTAATTTTTCTAATAAATCCTTTTCGGGAAGTTCACTTAAAATAGTAATATGTAACCTTGAAACATCTTCTTTCTGGTATGGATTAAGTTCAGGCAATTTACAAAATTGTATTTCTGTAATTACAAGTACAGGAACTTTAAACCCAAACTTACTCTCTATTCCTTCTGAAATTTGAGTTTGTAAAACTTCTTTACTTGTTTTCTCTGAAGTAAAGAAAACATTACCACTTTGCATATAAGTTTTAATATCAAAATAACCCAATTGTATTAACATGGTCTTTAAATCTGACATTAAAATTTTTCGTTTTCCTCCTACATTAATTCCTCGTAATAATGCTACATACCTCATCTAATAACATTAATAATTTAATTAAGAAGTATCGAATCTATATTAATTTCAACTACTCCACTACAAGAATCTAAATCATTACAAACCTCTATACCTTCAACACTTAAACTTACTACTTCTTGTATTGGACAACATTCACCATTTCTAAAAGTTGTAGTTGCAACCAATTCTAATTGTTGCTCACCAATACTAATTATATAACTAGCTTCTGATACAAAAAGAAATAATTCTTGGTTAAAACTTGTTGTTTCTACTATTACTTCTTCGTCTACTAAAACATCTTCAAATAAAATATTTATTTCAGCATCTGTATTTGTAACTGTACTATCGTCATTTCTTGTAAACAGAATGCTTAAAGGTGCTCCTGGTTGACAATCTACACCTCTACAATCTATTGAATTAGTACTATCA
>CAZJGP010000038.1:0-6363 GCA_964545595.1 uncultured Flavobacteriaceae bacterium
AAAGATTTAAGGTGGTTATAGCATTAGGGCTCACCTCTTCCCATTCCGAACAGAGAAGTTAAGCCTAATAGCGCCAATGGTACTGCATTTGTGGGAGAGTAGGTCGCCGCCTTTTTTGAAAGCCTCAATATTTATTTATTGAGGCTTTTTTTATGCCTTAATTTTTAATTTCTTCTTTGTTATTACTCTTTAGCGTATTATTTATAACCTATTCTTTTGTTATCCTATATAAACACTTAATTTAGTATTTATAAAATTTTTAAAAATGAATAGATTAATAATATCATTATCAATAGTTGTTTTAGGTAGTTTATTTAGTTGTAATTCTGAAAAAGCTAAAAAGGAAAGCGTTAAAGGCGAAAGCTCTTTAGAACTTGTTAAAAAAGCTCCTGACCCAAGATTTGAATTAGTTTGGGAAACAGATTCTATTTTCAAAACTACGGAATCTTGTTTGTATGATGTTAAACGTGATGTTATTTATGTATCTAGTGTAAACAATGCTCCTAGAACAAAAGATAATAATGGGTTTATTTCTACGCTAAGTAAAAATGGTGAGTTAATTAAGCTTGATTGGGCCACTGATTTAAGTGCTCCTAAAGGTATGGGTATATTTGAAGATAAACTTTATGTTACCGATATTGATGCCGTTGTTGAGATTGATATTAATACTGGGAATACTTTAAATAGATATCAGTTAGATGATGCTTTAATGTTAAACGATATTACTGTTGATAATAACGGTACAGTTTACTTTACGGCAATGGATACTAATATTATTTATACCTTAAAAAATGGTCTAATTGAATATTGGTTAACAAATGGTTTAACTAAGCCTAATGGTCTTTTAATTGAAGAGGATAGGTTAATAGTTGCATCTTTAGGTTTAGGTACTTTAAAAGCGTATGATTTAAAAACTAAAGAATCTACTCGGTTAGCGGATAACCTTGGTAAAGGTGATGGTGTTGTTAAACTTAATTCAGGTAAATATGTTGTATCTGATTGGAGAGGAGAGATTTTCTACATTAACGAAGGAACTGGTGTTTCTCTTTACAACACAATTGATAAAAACTTACAAACGGCAGATATAGGCATTATACAAGACGATAATATTATTTTAATACCAACGTTCTTTGGTGATGGAGTTAAAGCTTATAAAGTTATTGAATAAGCTTTATTAAATATGTATTTGATTAAAATGAAGAAAGTCCTTATAAATTTATTTATAAGGACTTTCTTTTTGAATATACTTACCATTTTTTGTCTATCCAGTTTTGTTGTTTTTCTTTATCTAAAAAAGTCCAACAAACTATTCTACTAGACTTGTTTCCTTGTCCCATTTCTATAGTTTTTATTTCTATAGCTTCAACCTTATTTAAAGTTCTATAAATAGATTTTAAATTTTCTTTTTTAGAAACCAATGTGGAGAACCAAAAACATTTATTTTGAAATCTTCTGCTTTCAAAGATCATGTCTCGTATAAATTTTAATTCGCCACCTTGGCACCATAATTCGTTGTTGTGACCCCCAAAGTTAAGATTGCTTTTAAGCTTTAGATTTTTTGTTTTTCTGTTATTTGCTTTTTGAGCCTCTTTTAATGAGCTGTGGAAAGGGGGGTTGCAAATTACCGCATCTATTCTTTCTCCAAATTCAATTATACCTTCAAATACAAAACGTTTGTTTTGCTGTAATCTTAGATTTACTGAACTAGATAATTTTTTATTATTACTAGTTATTTCTTCTGCAGAAGCTATTGCTTTTTTTGAAATATCTGAAGCTATAAATGACCAATTATATTCATAATTTCCTATTATCGGGTAAATACAATTTGCTCCTGTTCCAATATCTAATATTGTTATTTTTTTACCTGTAGGATTTTTAGAACTATTTTCGTTTAATAAATCGGCTACGTAATGAATATAATCTGCTCTACCAGGAATTGGAGGACACAAAAACCCTTCTGGTATATCCCAAAATTCTAAATTATAATGTGTTTTTAGTAATGCTGAATTTAAAGCTTTTACTGCTTCTGGGTTACTAAAATCTATTGTTTGATCTCCGTGAGGATTTGGTTGCAAATATGATTCAAGATCAGGGTTTTTTATAATTAAATTGTCAAAATTATAACGACCTTGATGTTGATTTCTAGGGTGTAATTGTTTTTTTTGAGGTTTATCTTTTGAGGTCATTTTGTTAATATTATGTAATGACCAGTTTTAAATAGTCTTTATTAATGCTAATTTTAAGAAAATTGATATGTGGAAAATTTATCTGCTATTTCATCTAAAATTTTATAAAGCTCTTCTGGACCATCTGTAGTAACTAATCTTTGTCTAAATGGTTTAATGTCTCTTATACCTTTAAAGTAATTAGTATAATGCCTACGAGTTTCTACAACGCCAAGTTTTTCTCCTTTCCAATCAATAGACATTTCTAAGTGTCTTTTAGCAACTTCTACTCTTTCTTTTATAGTTGGAGGTGCTTTATGTGTACCTGTTTCAAAAAAGTGTTTTACTTCGTTAAAAAACCAAGGATTTCCAATACTAGCTCTTCCAATCATACAGCCGTCTAAACCGTAGTCATCTCTCATTTCAACAGCTCTTTCAGGAGAATCAACATCGCCGTTTCCAAATACTGGTATATGCATTCGTTGATTGTTTTTAACTTCAGCTATTGGTTTCCAATCGGCTTGACCTTTATATAGTTGGGCCCTTGTACGGCCATGAATTGAAATTGCTTTACATCCAACATCTTGTATGCGCTCAGCTACTTCTACTATTTTTATAGAGTCATGATCCCAACCTAAACGTGTTTTTACAGTAATAGGTAAGCTGGTATGTTTGACCATAGCTTCGGTAAGTTTGACCATTAGGTCTATATCTTTTAAAATACCAGCACCAGCTCCCTTGCTAACAACTTTTTTAACCGGGCAACCAAAATTAATGTCAATAATATCAGGCTTTGAAGCTTCTACTATTTCTACAGAACGAAGCATAGAATCAAGATTTGCTCCAAAAATTTGAATTCCTACAGGTCTTTCTTTTTCATAGATATCTAATTTCATTACACTTTTAGCAGCGTCTCTTATTAGACCTTCTGAAGAAATAAATTCTGTATATACAACATCAGCTCCTTGTTCTTTGCATAAAGCTCGGAAAGGTGGATCACTAACATCTTCCATAGGAGCCAATAATAATGGAAAGTCTCCTACATCTATATCTCCTATTTTTGACATTTTCTTATGTTTTTATCTTATCGTTTATTTTAAGATGATAAAAAATTAATCATTCAATTTTAAAACAGCCATAAATGCTTCTTGTGGAATTTCAACATTTCCTACTTGGCGCATACGTTTTTTACCCTTTTTTTGTTTTTCTAAAAGTTTACGCTTACGAGAAATATCTCCTCCATAACACTTAGCGGTAACATCTTTACGTAAAGCTTTTACTGTTTCACGTGAGATTATTTTTGCTCCAATTGCAGCTTGTATTGGAATATCAAATTGTTGACGAGGAATTAATTCTCTTAATTTCTCACACATTTTTTTACCAATATCATATGCGTTATCTTGATGTAGTAATGCTGATAAAGCATCTACAGTACTACCATTTAATAAAACATCTACTTTTACCAGTTTAGATGTTCTCATTCCAATAGGTGTATAATCAAATGATGCGTACCCTTTAGAAACTGTTTTTAAGCGATCGTAAAAATCGAATACAATTTCAGCTAAAGGCATGTCAAACGTTAATTCTACACGTTCTGTTGTTAGGTAGGTTTGGTTAGTTATTTCTCCACGTTTTTCAATACAAAGTGACATAACATTACCAACAAAATCTGATTTAGTAATAATTGTAGCCTTTATAAAAGGTTCTTCAACACGATTTAATGTTGATGGTTCTGGTAAATCAGAAGGATTGTTCACTAACATTTCATCATCAGGATTCTTGTTAGTATAAGCTAAGTATGATACATTGGGAACAGTTGTAATAACGGTCATATCAAATTCACGTTCTAAACGTTCCTGAATAATTTCTAAATGTAACATTCCTAAGAATCCACAACGAAATCCGAAACCTAAGGCAGCAGAACTTTCAGGAGCAAATACTAATGAAGCGTCATTTAATTGTAATTTCTCCATTGAAGATCTTAAATCTTCATAATCTTCTGTATCTACCGGGTAAATTCCAGCAAAAACCATTGGCTTTACATCTTCAAAACCTTCTATAATTTCTTTAGTAGGTACTTTTGCATCTGTAATAGTATCTCCTACCTTTACTTCTCTGGCGTCTTTAATACCTGTGATAAGGTATCCAACATCTCCTGTTTTTATTTCTTTACGAACAACTTGTTCTAATTTTAAAGTACCAACTTCGTCAGCTGAATGTAAACCATCTGTTGCAACAAACTTTATTTGTTGGTTTTTCTTAATTACTCCATCTATAACTCTAAAATATGTTTCTACACCACGGAAAGAGTTGTATACAGAATCGAAAATTAATGCTCTTAGTGGAGCTTCAGGATCTCCTTTTGGAGCAGGAACCCTTTCAATAATGGCAGTTAAAATTTCTTTTATACCTATTCCTGTTTTAGCACTTGCAGGTATAACCTCACTAGCATCACAACCTAATAGATCAACTATATCGTCTGTAACTTCTTCAGGGTTTGCACTCGGTAAATCGACTTTGTTTAGTACAGGAATAATTTCTAAATCATTCTCTAATGCTAAATATAGGTTAGATATAGTTTGAGCTTGTATACTTTGAGCAGCATCAACTACTAATAAAGCTCCTTCGCATGCCGCAATTGATCTTGATACCTCATAAGAGAAATCTACGTGACCAGGAGTGTCAATTAAATTTAAAACATACTCTTGTCCTTCATGAGTATATTCCATTTGTATTGCATGACTTTTTATAGTGATACCACGTTCGCGTTCCAAGTCCATGCTATCTAATAATTGAGCTTGAGCTTCACGCTTTGTTACAGCACCAGTTTCATCTAACAAACGATCTGCTAATGTACTTTTACCATGGTCAATATGTGCAATGATGCAAAAATTTCGAATATGCTTCATAAATGATTTTATATGCTTATTATATATTGGGTTAAATAGAAGTTCTGTTAATTTCTATTTGAGTTCCCTAAAATTTAGCTATTGATAGAAATAGCATTTAATTCAACATACAAAGATACATTTTTGCGCGTTAGAATAAATTAGAAATTAGTTATATCTATTTACTTCTTTAAAATAAAAAAGCCACTTATAGAATAAGTGGCTTAAGTGCTAATCTATTAGATATTCCTTTATACAATTAAATTTTGCATTAAATAAATTTTGACTATAATCTTCTTGTTTTCTTACTTCTATACACCTGCATAGTTCTTTAAATCTAGGATCATTACTCTTCTCTTCGGTTATTTTATCTATATAAAATACTTTAGATGTTAATGTTTCTGAAAAATAAATGTTTTGTTTGCTATAAGAAACTGCTGACCAGCCTGTTTTTTCTTTTATTTTGAATTCAGCATCTAAGTAAAATATTTTATTTTTTTTTGCTATTACTTCGAGTGGGAATTTTATTAATGAAGTGTTGTTTATTCTAAAAATATCTTCGCCTATTTTCAATCCCCAGAATTTTTTTAAGTTTCTTTTAATTTTTTTTGCATTAATCCTTGTGTGTATTATGGGTATAGTAAGTCTTTTGTAGGATATATCTGTCAACAGGCCTATGTATTCTCCATTGTCTTCTACATAGTTATCAAAATTCTCATACAAGTACACCCTTCTTTTGTCTGTTATATTTTGAGAGTATAAGTTTTGAACGTTTACTAAGATAATTACTATTGTTATAAAGTTTTTTTTATAAATTTTAACCACTTTTATTATTTTAAAAATAAGATTTCTTTTATTCTTTCAGCAGGTATAGCAAATGCTAATCCTTCGACACCTAGTCCCAATATTTTTGAATTTACAATACCAATTAATTTTCCAGATTTATTTATTAATGCACCACCGCTATTACCTGGATTGATACTAGCATCTGTTTGTATGTAATTTAGATCGTCCTTATTTCTGAAACCTGAAATTATTCCTTTACTTAATGTTTGTCCTAGGTTTATATTTGCAGGTGTTCCTATTGCAAATACATCTTCGCCGATTTCATATTGTTTGGATTCAGTAAGTTTATATGTATTTGTAAAGACTTTATCTGTTTTTAGTAAAGCTAAATCAAATTCTTCATTTTTTCTTACAAGTTTTGCTTTTACAGTTTTGTTGTCTTTTGTAATAATATCTATTTCATTTTTTGTATTACCTGATACTACATGGAAATTTGTTATTATATATCCATCATTACTTATTAT
>CAZJGP010000039.1:0-3653 GCA_964545595.1 uncultured Flavobacteriaceae bacterium
GTTGTGTGTAGTGTTTTCTACTTCTTAATACCTAACTCTTGATATGTAGACTTTTTTATTTTATGAAACTTATTCCAAACCTTGCTGTATTGCTGAGTTATCGAATCATCTCCATTAATTTCTTTCATAACATAATTTGCTTTATTGAGATAGCTTATGAAATTTCCCCAATCGTAGTGCTTTGAAGGACTATAACCAGTTGGACTATTTTCGTCTGGCAACCATTTTAAACGTCTTTTAGAACCTAAATGAGTAAATCTTTTATACAATCTAGTTTCGAAAAGTGAATCAGATGGAATGTGCGCTTTTTTTGCAAAATGGGCACCTCTTCTAAACGACCTTTTCATAGTTCTATAGAATTTTGAAAATCCAGCAGTTTTGACTTTTACTTTTGAGCCATCGTACATAAATCCTAAATATTCTAATTGCTTATTAGGGTTGACTAAATCATTTTCTACTATACCACCTTTAAAAATTAACTTTTCATTAAATTCATACCTGTATACGTTAGTTTTTTTTGCTTGAATTTCTAAGTTCGCTTCAACTTCAATTTCTTTTTGAATCAAGTCATAAAAATATTCTTCATCCTTTTGGTCGCAAACAATTATTAAATCATCACTATACCTGTGATAATAAGCTTCTTTTGATCTTGATGTAACTTCTGAATATACTCTTTCATCAAAATCGAGCATATAAATATTGGCTAGTGTTGCACTGATTGGTGTTCCTTGCGGAATTCCTTTTTTTTCCGCTTTATTCAATTTTTTTCGAACGTCTCTTTTATATGGCTTGTCAACTCTTATTAAATCAGTTGCTTCTTCGAAAAACTCATCTTTATCACAAAATGCAACAACATTTTCGTGTCGCATATTATAGATTTTACTAACTTTTTTTCGCTTTAATATTTTTTGTGTTGTGTCATTTGGTCTAAAACGTTCAATTATTAATTTATTCTGAAACCTTTTAAACAATTCGTTTTCATTAACATATTTATTATCAACAAGATTCTTAAATATGGTATAATGATCATCAGGTAAATTGGTTTTCTCTAAAACACGTTTCCATTGACTATGTAAAATACGATGGTCTAGATTATCAAAAAACGAAGTTACATCTGCAATAATTATAGAAAGTTTTCGGTGTTTATTTTTTTCAATGAATTCAAATGCCTCGAATGCAAATTCGATATTAGATTTATTCCCACTTTTACCATTTCCGATAGGGATTTTTCTATACGCTACAGCAACAGAACCATAAGGCTTGTTTTTTAAATATTCTTCATACGCTTTTGTAAGCAGATGACTGTAATAGCTATAAATTATTGAATCTAAATGAGATGGGAAATAAATATGACGTTCTTTCTTGTCGCTTACTGTTCGTTGACGTTTTCCACTATTATTCTTAGGTGCATTTTTTAGCGGTCTATATTTTCGCTGACTTAAAGTTCTGTGCAAGAGTGGCACGAACTTGTGATTTGCAATGTTTTCTGGATTTGCTATATAACTTTTTAACCAAGTCTTGTCTTTTTGACTTGTTAATGGTTTTCCTATATGTGGATACTTTTTAAATTTTAGCCATTCGTCATTCATTGTCAAACATTGATTAAAAAAAGGATTAGAGTTGGTCGTGGCTCACTTATCGGTAGGTACAATCCTGAAGTTGCTTTTCACTTTCGCTATAGGCAACGCCACTCATTGATAGAATAAAGTTCGTATCTTTACTAACACCATCACTTATGACAGTATCGGCAGAAATAGAAACTAAGATTGACCTTCTTACAGTCCTCTCAGCAATGCAACTTGTAATAACATTGATGCAGGTTTGCAAGATTGGAATCACTCTTCACACGTCAGCCGAAGTCTGCGCGTGGAACACTAATGTGCACTTTACATAAAACGTACCTACCAGTCTTGTTCCAACTCTTAATCCTTGACATTCAGATAGTCACAAACCGTACCATTTAAAGTTTTACGAAAAGAGTAGTATTTTTGTGAGATTATTATGACATACTGTCATTTTAGATGTCAGTTCCACAGTATTTCGTGCTAAAAGTTGCAAATTTAGAATTCAGACGAGGTGTTTCTGACATTACACACAACAATTTAATATATGTAAAATTACATATATATCGTTCTTATCCAAGTGAATTTAGTAGATTTCCTTTTTAATAATTTTATTTATTGTTGTTTTTTAAATTTATTGTATCTCTTTAATAATAAAGGGGTAAGGGGTTGTTTCTATTGAAGAAGTAATATAATTAAGATTTGTTCTTGATGTATAAAGTATATTTAAAAATATATTGTTAAGCGTATATTTATACGTATAATAAACGTTTATTATATGTATATCTTAATTAAAATATTTAGACATAAATACCCCCATACTAGCACAGGATTGTAATAAATAGCCTCCAGTTGGAGCATCCCAATCTAACATTTCGCCAATGCAAAATTGATTTGGCAATTTCTTTAATTCAAAATTTTCAGTGAGCTCTTCTATTTGAATTCCTCCTATGGTTGATATTGCTTCGTCAATAGCAGAAGTGCCAATAATTTCTAAAGGAAATTTTTTAATACTTTTAGCTAATAATTCTTTATTTAAATAAGTTTCTTTAGATAAATATGTTTTTAGTAAATCAATTTGAGCAGTACTAAGCTTAAGTTCTTTTTTTAAAATTTCTGTAGTATTTCGATATTTCGAAAACATAATTTTATTAAGGACTTTATCTCTTGTAAAAGAAGTTTTTAGATCTATAAAAACAGTTGCTTTTGAGCTTATAGCTAACTGTTTTCGTATTTCGGGACTTAAACCATAAATTGCGTTTCCTTCTATGCCAAATTTTGTAATAACAGCTTCTCCTTTTTGAATAACGCCATTACAATTAATAGCGATGTTTTTTAAAGGAATTCCCTCATGTTTCTTTATAAATTCAGTGTCCCAATTTATTTGATAAGCACAATTAGATGCTTTAAATTTAGTTGTGTTAATTCCTTTCTCTGAAAAAGTATTTAACCATGAACCATCAGATCCTGTAACTTTCCAACTACTTCCTCCTAAAGAGAAAATGGTATAATGAGAATTTATTACTTTAGAATTTATAATTGGTTTATCTTCTTTATTCCAGCCATAAAAAGTATGCTCATATTCAATTTTAACTCCTTTATTTTTTAATAATTTAATAATAGCATTTAGTACTTCTATAGGTTTTATGCCTTCTTTAGGATAAACTCTTTTACTACTTCCCACGTAAGTAGGAATACCAATTTGCCTTAGCCAATTTCTAAAATTTGTGTTGGTAAAGTTTAATAAAGTTTTATCTAAAAAATTAGTAGGGGTATACCTTTTAATAAAGGTTTCAATAGGTTCCGAATGGGTTAAGTTAAACCCTCCTTTACCTGCTACTAAAAATTTACGAGCAAGACTTTTATTTTTTTCAAAAATAGTAATATCGAATTTATTAGTATCTAAAAAAGCTGCTAGCAATAGAGCAGAAGGACCGCCACCAATAATAGAAATTTGTTTTTTCATTTAATGAGTTATTCTACTTTCAAATTTCTGAATAAAAGAAAAGCACAAACTATAGCTATACCTAATAAAACTATAGCCCCTAGGCTACTACCATATATAACATAACCAAAACCAAATAAAGTAGT
>CAZJGP010000040.1:0-4138 GCA_964545595.1 uncultured Flavobacteriaceae bacterium
CTCTAACAATATATTCTTTATTTATAGTTTAAAAAACGACAATAAACACTAAAACATCAATAATAAAACAGGCGAATACCCTATCAAAGCTACACTTTGTCGTTTTTAACAAAAAAAAAGTCATTAATTAACACAAAATAAGATACTAAGCTTTAATTTTAATACTTAAGTAAATAAACTAAGTATTTATAACTTTCAATTTTTGGGGAAAAATGGAAGACTGATAATTACTAACAAAAACTTAAACTAATTTTAAAAATTAAAAACTAAGAAAATGGAAGCAGTATTAGTTAATGTAAAAGACAATGAATTCTTACGTCAATTTGAAACCACATTTGATGATAAGCTGGCCGCTATGGAATATTCAGTACACCCAAGAAACTTTTTTCTTACAAAATTAGTGATGGATGAAAGCCTTATTGAAAACGGAAGTAATATTGTATTCTTAGAAAGTGTTTTTGAATATTTTAAAAAAAATAATATAAAAGTAGTACCAACTGCTCCTGCTATCGTTTCTTTTTTCCGAAAAAACAGAAAAGCATACAAACAACTACTTCCTACAGGAATTAGTATTTAAAAAATATAGCCAACCTTAATTTATAACCCTAGAGCTTTTTTAATAGAACTATCATCTTTTTTTAAATCATTTAAAAATTCGATAGTTACAATACCATCTTCTGCTATCTCTAATAATTTTACAGATTGCAAGGTATTAATTAGTTCTGGGTTAAAATGGGTTTTTACTTTTACATAATTCTCTGTAAAACCATAAATATACCCTTCTTTATTATCAGCCTCAAAAAGCACTGTTCGCTCTGAACCTAATTGCGATTCATAAAAAGCTCTACGCTTTTTAACCGATAACCCTCGTAACATTTTACTACGCTTAGAGCGCACATTACCAGGCACAACATCTTTCATAGAAGCCGCCTCTGTATTTTCTCTTTCTGAATAGGTAAATACATGTAAGTAAGAAATTGGCAACTCATTTAAAAAGTTATAGGTTTCTAAAAACAATTCATCTGTTTCTCCAGGGAAACCAACTATAACATCGACCCCAATACAGGCATGAGGCATTACCTCTTTAATTTGAGTTACTCTATTTACATATATATTACTCAAATAACGACGCTTCATCAACTTTAACAAAGTATCCGAACCTGATTGTAATGGAATATGAAAATGTGGCACAAAAGTCTTTGAACCTGCTACAAAATCTATAGTTTCATTCTTTAATAAATTTGGCTCTATAGATGATATTCGTAAACGTTCAATACCCTTAACCTTATCTAAAGCTTGAACTAATTCAAAAAAAGTATGTTCGTGTTTTTTATTTCCAAATTCTCCTTTACCGTAATCTCCAATATTTACACCTGTAAGTACAATTTCTTTAATTCCTTTTGCACTTATTTCAGCAGCATTATTCAACACATTTTCTAATGTATCACTACGTGAAATTCCTCGCGCAAGCGGAATAGTACAATAGGTACATTTGTAATCGCAACCATCTTGTACTTTTAAAAATGCCCTAGTTCTATCACCTATAGAATACGAACCTACATAAAAATCAGCATCTTCAATTTCACAAGAATGAATATTACCTGCATCATTCTTTGTTAAATCGTCTATATAAGTTGTTAGATTAAATTTTTCGGTAGCACCTAAAACTAAATCAACTCCATCTACCGCTGCTAATTCTTCTGGTTTTAATTGTGCATAACAACCTACCGCTGCTATAAAAGCTTCAGAATTTGCTTTTAATGCTTGTTTTACAATAGTTTTAAAACGCTTATCAGCATTCTCAGTAACCGAGCAAGTATTAATAACATACAAATCAGCAGATTCCGTAAAATCTACGCGCTCAAAACCTTCATTAGCAACATTACGTGCAATGGTCGAAGTTTCTGAAAAATTAAGCTTACATCCTAATGTATAATAAGCTACTTTTTTTCTTTGAGTCATACTGAACTTTTATGGTTACTTTTACTATTGTAATTCCAATGAATTTGGGACAGCAAAGATACCAACAATAATTCTTTTAAAAAATTGAAAACAATCCACTTCCGCTTTCTTATACTTACAATAGTTGGTCTATTGAATATTCAATGTACTAAACAAGAGAAGACTAATCGTGAACATTTAATTTTCAGGTATAATGAGAGCGATAACATAACCTCATTAGACCCAGCTTACGCTAGTAAAAAGGAAAATATTTGGGGATTAAATCAACTTTTTAACAGCCTAGTACAATCAGATGATGATTTAAATATTCAACCTGAAATTGCAAAAAGCTGGACTTTATCAGAAGATTTAAAAACCTTTACCTTCTCTTTACGAAACGATGTGAAGTTTCATAAACACCCTGAGTTTAAAACTAAAGATAGCACAAGAACGGTTACTGCTTACGATTTTGAATATAGTTTTAATCGTTTATTAGACCCCAATATAGCATCGCCAGGAAGGTGGGTTTTCGATAAAGTAGACACTTATAAAGCTGTTAACGATTCTATTTTTAGCATTAAGCTAAAACAACCATTTCCTGCTTTTTTAGGCTTACTTAGTATGCGTTATTGCTCGGTTGTTCCTAAAGAAATTGTTGAGTTTTACGGAAATGATTACCGAAAACATCCTGTAGGAACAGGTCCTTTTGCTTTTAAGGCTTGGGAAGAAAACACCAAACTAGTTTTCCGTAAAAACCCTCTTTATTTTGAAAAGGATGAAAATGGAGAACAATTACCTTATCTAGAAGCCGTAGCTATTACTTTTTTACCAGACAAACAAAGCGAATTTTTACAATTTGTTCAAGGTAAGCTAGATTTGCTAAATGATATTGAAGCCTCTTATAAAGATGAGCTTTTAACCCCTTTAGGGGAATTAAGGGAACGTTACCACGAAACAGTCAACTTAACCAAAACACCTTATTTAAATTCTGAATATCTTGGAATATACCTAGATAAAGAAGGCAGCCCTATTCAGAATATAAATATGCGAAAAGCTATTAATTATGGTTTTGATCGTAAAACTATGATTACCTATTTGCGTAACGGAATTGGAACTCCTGCTACTAGTGGTTTTATCCCTAACGGAATTGAAGGTTATAATGCTCAAGAGGGTTTTACCTATCAACCTGAGAAGGCTAAAAAATATTTAAAAAAATACATTGAAGAAACTGGCGACAATAATCCTACAGTGCATTTAGCTACCAATGCAAACTATTTAAATTTATGCGAGTTTATACAGCGTGAAGTTTCTAAAATAGGACTTACTCTTATTGTAGATGTTTTACCTGCTCCTACCTTAAGACAACAAAAATACTCTGGTAAATTAGAGCTTTTTAGAGCTAGTTGGATCGCCGATTATCCTGATGCTGAAAATTTTATGTTACCCTACTACAGCGCTAATTTTACACCAAACGGACCAAATTACACACATTTTAAAAATGAAACTTTTGACAATTTATACCAAAAGAGTTTTACCATACCTAATATTGATGATCGTAAGTTAATTTACCAACAAATGGATTCTATAATAATAGCTGAAGCTCCTATTATTCCTTTATTTTACGATCAAGTAATTCGTTTTACACAAAAGAATATTTCGGGAATGTCGAAAAACGCACAGAACTTTTTGTTTTTAGAACGTGTTAAAAAGAGTAAGTAATCAGTATTAGATTATCGTTTTTAAATAAAAAGACTCCTTAATGTAAAATTAGGGAGTTTTTTTATTTTATTATATTCTCTTGGTTTTGATTCATGAGCGGGACACTATAGCCTGCAGGGATTAAATTTCAATTCTATCTAAATCTTCTTTAGCTCTCTATCCTGCCACCCCTTAAGTATCATTTGTTCCACATGAATGCCATATACTTCTTTAGCTTTTTCCCTATCCTCCAATATTCATGTAAGCAACTTTTATACGCTTTCTATTTTTTAAACTGTTCTATTTTAATTATATCTTTTTGCTTCATTCTTCGCAAACTCTTTCTTTTATAAGGTAAATTAAATTTATCATAATCTATTTTGTCCACCTTTTTCAAATAAGGAGGAAACCATAATAAATCACTATCCGTAAAGAAAGGTTCTTTTTTCATTAATTCTATATTAACAATAAGTTTTAAAGAATCTCCTTTCGTTTTAGT
>CAZJGP010000041.1:0-10338 GCA_964545595.1 uncultured Flavobacteriaceae bacterium
CGAATTATAAAAGAGCTCTTAATCATCCTGTATTTTCAGTTATTAGAAAAGCAAGTAAACAATTAAACATTGATAGTTATGTTATTGGTGGTTTTGTACGCGATTTTTTATTGAAAAGAGGCGATGCTAAGGATATTGACGTTGTTGCAGTAGGTAGTGGTATTGAGCTAGCCTTAAAAGTATCTGAATTATTACCAAACAAACCTAAAGTACAAGTTTTTAAAACTTACGGTACTGCAATGCTACGTTATCAAGATGTTGAAATAGAATTTGTAGGAGCTCGTAAAGAATCGTATACTGAAGATAGTCGTAACCCTGAGGTTGAAAACGGGACTTTACAAGACGATCAAAATAGAAGAGATTTTACTATAAATGCTATGGCTTTTTCGTTAAACGAAGAAACTTATGGAGATCTATTAGATCCATTTGGAGGGTTAAAAGATTTAGATAATAAAATAATTAAAACGCCATTAGAACCAGGTGTTACTTATTCAGACGATCCATTACGTATGATGCGTGCTATACGTTTTGCAACGCAATTAAATTTTAAAATTGAAAAAGCATCATTAGATGCCATTAAAGAACATAGCGATCGTCTTAAAATAATTACAAAAGAACGTATTGTTGTAGAACTTAATAAAATAATATCGAGCCCAGTACCTTCAATAGGTTTTTTGATATTAGAAAAAACAAAACTTCTTAAATATATATTACCTGAAATTACCGATCTAAAAGGAGTTGATGAAGAGGAAGGACAGACTCATAAAGATAATTTTTATCATACCTTAGAGGTTGTAGATAATATAGCTGTAAACACAGATAATGTTTGGTTGCGTTGGGCAGCATTATTGCATGATATAGGTAAAGCGCCAACTAAAAAATTCCATAAAAAAAATGGATGGACATTTCATGGACATGAATTTGTTGGAGCTAAAATGGTTTTTAAACTTTTTAAAAGGTTAAAATTACCATTGAATGAGAAGATGAAGTTTGTTCAAAAAATGGTATTAATGAGCTCTAGACCAATTGTTATAGCATCTAATGTTACCGATTCGGCAGTTCGAAGATTAGTTTTTGATGCTGGCGATACAATTGATGATTTAATGACTCTTTGTGAGGCTGATATTACTACTAAAAATCCTAAAAGATTTAAAAGGTATCATAACAACTTTAAGCTTGTTCGTAAAAAAATAGTAGATGTAGAACAACGTGACCAAGTTAGAAATTTTCAGCCACCTGTTACTGGTGAAGAAATTATAAAGACTTTTAATTTAAAACCTTCTAAAGAAATTGGAATTATAAAAGAAGCTATAAAAGAAGCTATTTTAGAAGGAGAAATTGAAAATGAACACCAAGCAGCATATAATTATATGTTAGCAAAAGGAAAAGAACTAGGTTTAGAAGTAGCTAATTAGAGTAAAATAGGCTAACATTAAAAATACACGATGCTAAAAAAAATATTTCACCCCACACTTACTTTAGCAATCATACTTGTATATATTGTAATTATTGCAGGTTCCGTAGTTCGAATGACTGGATCTGGAATGGGTTGCCCTGATTGGCCTAAATGTTTTGGTTATATGATACCACCAACCGAAGCATCGCAATTAGATTGGAAACCTGATCATGAATATAAAAAGGGGCAAGTAATTATTTTAAATGAAGAGCTAAGAGTTGTTAGCAATGATTTTACTTCAGCGAAAGCGTATAATAAAAACAATTGGGAAGGATATGTTAAGCATGACTATGCTACGTTTAATTCTATTCACACTTGGGTAGAATATATAAACCGATTAGCAACAGTGCTGTTTGGAATACCAATATTGCTTCTTGTAGTATGTGGAGTCTCTTTTTGGAAAACGGATAAGCGTATTTTATTATTAGCACTTGCTACATTATTTAGCGTAGGTTTTGAGGCTTGGTTGGGTAAAATAGTAGTAGATACCAACTTGCAACCCATTAAAATAACATTACACGTTTTATTTGTATTCTTTATAGTTGCTTTCTTATTATGGTTACGTTTTATTACGAAAGTGTTACCAGTAGTTTCAAAAAATAAAAAAGTAATAAATTTAGGTATTTTTGCTGTTGTGCTAACTTTAATACAAGTTATAATAGGTACTCAAGTTAGGCAATATGTAGATACTCAAATGACTTTAAATAACTATACAAATGGAGAGGTTTGGTTAGATAGTCCTCCGTTTATTTTTTACATACATCGTTCTTTTTCTATTTTAATTGTGGTTGCTAACTTTGTGTGGCTTTGGGTTTCTAAACGCATGCCTTCATATATGGGCCTTATGAACTGGGTAGGTGTTATTATTGTTTTAGAAGCGTTATCAGGTATTGTATTATATTATTTCGATTTTCCTTTTTTATCGCAACCATTACATTTATTACTAGCTAGTATTTTATTTAGCATACAGTTCTTTTGTTTATTACGTTTGCTTCAAAAAAAATAAAAACAACATAAAGTTTTCTTAAAAGTAAAAGTTACTATTGTATCTTTGAATACTTAAAAATCCATAAAATTTATTGCTATGATTTATCGTTTCCGTGTAATTTTAGACACAGAAGAGGATGTGTTTCGTGACCTTGAAATCGACAAAAATAATTCATTAGAAGAATTTCATAATTGTATTACACAAGCCTTTGGGTTTGATGGTAGTGAAATGGCATCTTTCTACGTAAGTAATGAGCAATGGGAGCAAGGAGAAGAAATTTCGTTATTTGATATGAGTGACGGTAGTTCCGATGTGCGTTTGATGAATGAAACATCATTAGATAGCGTTACTGATGAAAAGCAAACACGATTAATTTATGTGTATGACTTTTTAAGTATGTGGACTTTTATGGTAGAGTTGGCTGAGGTAGCAGAACATGAAGCAGGTAGAGAATATCCTAATGTAATGTTTTCACATGGAGAGTTGCCAGATAGTGCGCCTGATAAAAATTTTGAAGCAGAAAAAGATGAGTTTTCAGATGAATATAATGATGACGATTTAGATGTTGATGATTATGATAATTTAGGCTTCGATGAACATTGGAATTAATTCCAGAACCTAAAACAAACACAAAAACTCAATTTACAAAAAGCATAAACCTTTTATAAATGATTAACTTATATAACACGCAAATTGAAACGTTATCAGTTCATAGAATTGGTAATAAAAGTAGGAATGAAAATATTTTTTTATCAGGAAATCCTTATCAATTAAACGATGAGTTAAATGCATTATTAAAAGAATATTTTTTTAAACCTTTTAGAGAAAAAGAAGAAAACTATTTTCAATTTTCTAACGATACAGATTTAGAGTTTAATCCATTATTTAAAATAGTATCTAAAGTTTTTGATGATCCTTCTATAATTCATGAAGAGTCAAAACGCATTGGTAATTTGCTTTACGAGCAATCACAACATCCACATATTAAAAGCGGAGAGTTATATGTTACCTACTTAGAAAATTGTACTATAGATAATGAAAAAGTATCCGCTATTGGTATTTTTAAATCTGAGTTAAAACACGATTTTCTTCAGTTCGAAGAAGCAACTGAAGATTTAAATATTTTATTACAACAAGGTGTTGCTTTAAATAAACTAGATAAAGGTTGTTTAATTTTTAATGCTAAGAAAGAAGAGGGTTACCGAATACTTTCTGTAGACTCCAATAAATATGACACCAAATATTGGTTAGAGCACTTTTTAGGAGTATCTCCTTTTGCTGATAGTAATTTTCATACTAAAAAGTATATAAAATTCTGTCAAGATTTTGCTAAAGATGTTGTTCTTCCGGCAGAAGATAAAAAAGAACAAGTAATGTTTATGAACAGGGCGGTTAATCATTTTGCTAAAAATGATGATTTTGAAGAAACAGCTTTTTTAAATGATGTTATAGAGAACCCGCAACTTATTCCTGAATTTAAACATTATAAAGAAGAAAAAGCACCAAAGTATCAAATAGAAGATCTTACAGAATTTTCTATTGCAAATAATGCCGTTTCTGATGCTCGTAAAAAAATTAAGAACGTAATTAATTTAGATACGAATGTTCAAATTAAAATGGATTTTATAAATCCGGAATCTGCAGAAAAATTTGTAGAAAAAGGTTGGGACGAAGAAAAGCAAATGTATTATTATCTAGTATACTTTAATAAGGAACAAAAAGACTAATAAATAGTATGATTGTATTATGGTAAAGAAAATTCTAATAGCGCCTTTTTTGGCTGTAATTTTTATTTATAGAAATTTTATATCGCCATTAACACCAGCTAGCTGTCGTTACCAGCCAACTTGTTCTCATTACGCTAAAGATGCCTTAAAAAAACACGGTTTGTTTAAAGGTGGATTATTAGCAATAAAGCGAATATTTAGTTGTCATCCTTGGGGCGGTAGCGGATACGATCCTGTTCCTTAATTTTAAGTAAATATTATACTAAAAGCTTAAGCTTAACTTATATATTTACAAAAAAAACACGTTTATGATTTTTTCAAAAATAGTATGGAATCCTTCTGTTGGTATCGACTTAGGGTTTTTTATGATTCATTACTATAGTTTAATGTTTGTAGTAGCCTTTTCGTTAGGTTATTATTTAATGAAAAAAATATATGTAAATGAAGGCTTAACTATTGAAAACCTAGAGTCGGTATTTATGCACTCCATAATAGGAACTCTATTAGGAGCTCGTTTAGGTCATGTTATTTTTTATGATTGGGATTATTATAAAAACAATCTATTAGAAATTTTATTGCCAGTAAGGTTTTCTCCTGAATTTGAGTTTACAGGGTTTCAAGGTTTAGCAAGTCATGGAGCAGTAATAGCTTTTGTTATTGCAATGCATTTGCATTCTAAGAAAGTTATAAAAAAACCTACGTTATGGACTTTAGACCGTGTAACAATACCAGCATCATTTGGAGGGATATTTGTTAGGATAGGAAACTTTTTTAATTCAGAAATTATTGGACATACTACCGATGTGGCCACTGGAGTTAAATTTGTTCGATCTGAAATTTCAGAATACCAAGCCGTAAAAATTACCGGTATAAAGAATGCTAATAAAGCATACAATGCCATAGTAAATAATGCTAAGTTTAAAGAAGTTTTAGAAAATTTAGTTTACAGACACCCAGCCCAACTTTACGAAGCATTTGGGTATATTTTTGTTTCTTTTATTCTGTTATTTTTATACTGGAAAACAGACAAGAAAAACTCACCAGGTTTCATGTTTGGAGTGTATATGTTACTAATTTTCTTTGTACGCTTTTTAGTAGAGTATGTTAAAAAGAGTCAAGGTGGTTTTGAAGATACATTTGGTAATATTTTAAGTACAGGACAATGGTTAAGTATTCCATTTATGTTAATAGGTATTTACCTTTTAATTTCTTCTAAAAAGAGAAAAGCATAACAATTTATAGATTATTCATTTGAGTTTAGTGGTGTTTACTTTTTGAAAAGAAAACACGATATTTGCAGCTCAATAAAAACCAATACAATGCAAGACGGATTATACGCTAAGTTTACGACTTCAAAAGGAGAAATATTAGTAAACCTTGAGTTTGAAAAAACTCCAGGTACAGTAGGTAACTTTGTAGCTTTGGCTGAAGGAAACCTTGAAAACAGTGCAAAGCCACAAGGAACAAAATATTACGACGGTTTAAAATTTCACCGTGTAATTCCTGATTTTATGATTCAAGGAGGGTGTCCTCAAGGTACAGGTACAGGTAATCCGGGTTATAAGTTTGATGATGAAATTCACCCAGACTTAAAACATGATGGGCCAGGAGTATTATCTATGGCAAATGCAGGACCAGGAACAAACGGAAGTCAGTTTTTCATTACGCATATTGAAACTGCTTGGTTAGATGGTAAGCATACTGTTTTTGGTAAAACTGTAGAAGGACAAGATGTAATTAATAAAGTAGCTCAAGGAGATAGTATTGAAACTTTAGAGATTATTAGAGTAGGTGCTGCTGCAGAAGCTTTTAATGCTGTTGAAACTTTTAGACAGTTTACAGGAGCTAAAGCTGAGCGCGAAGCTGCAGCTGCAAAAGCAGCAGAACAAGAATTAGAAGAAGTAGCAGCTGGTTTTGATAAAACAGAAAGCGGTTTACGTTATAAAATTATAAACAAAGGTTCAGGAGCTAAAGCAGAAAAAGGACAAAATGTATCTGTACATTACAAAGGTTCTTTATTAGATGGTACTGAATTTGATTCTTCTTACAAGCGTAATTCTCCAATTGATTTTCCATTAGGAATGGGTAATGTTATTGCTGGTTGGGATGAAGGTATTGCTTTATTACAAGTAGGAGATAAAGCTCGTTTTGTAATTCCTTCTCATTTAGGATACGGAGCTCAAGGAGCAGGTGGAGTTATACCTCCGAATGCAACTTTAATATTTGATGTAGAATTAGTTGCTGTAAAGTAATTATTGATATAGAATAAATAATAAAAACCGGCTAACTTAAATGAGTTAGCCGGTTTTTATGTTATAAAATACGAGTTTAGATTATAAAAATAAGAGTTATAAAAAAATGAAAAATAGTTTATTGATTGTATTAGGGTTAGGAGCTCTAGCTTTATTCTTGTTTTCGTGTACACAAAATAGAGCAGTTGTTAAATTAACTGAAGAGGATAAACAAGCTTTAGAAGATCAAATTGTAAGAATAACAGAAGGTTTTGATAAAACCGAAAGTGGATTGTTTTATAAAATTATTGAAAAAGGTTCAGGGGTTAAAGCAGAAAAAGGACAAAATGTATCTGTGCATTATGAAGGTTCATTACTAAGTGGTAAAGTATTCGATTCCTCTTATAAACGAAAAGAACCTATTGATTTTCCTTTGGGGGTAGGTAGAGTAATTGCTGGTTGGGATGAAGGTATTGCTTTATTACAAGAGGGCGGAAAAGCTCGTTTAGTTATTCCACCTAATTTAGGTTATGGAGTACGTGGTGCAGGTAGAGCAATACCTCCAAATGCTACATTAATATTTGATGTTGAACTAGTTGCTGTAAAGTAATTATGCTTTTAAAAAAAGGATCTAATTCACATTAGATCCTTTTTTTTATAGTTAGTTTTTAATTTAAATGTCTTCAAAATTGACATTGCTAAAACTAGTATTTTCTTCTGCTACTGCTAATTCAGGAGTCTTTGTTTCATTAGCACTTTCTTTAACGTAATTCTTTTGATGACGCTCGCTAATTACTTCTTGACCTTTTTCGTTGATTACGTACTGAGTCATTTCATTTAAAATTTCCGTAAAACCTTCAAAGTCCTCTTTGTATAAGTAGATTTTATGTTTCTTATAATGAAAACTACCATCATCATTAGTAAATTTTTTACTTTCAGTGATAGTAATATAATAGTCATCAGCTTTAGTAGCTCTTACGTCAAAAAAGTAAGTTCTTCTTCCTGCCCTCAATACTTTTGAAAAGATCTCTTCCTTTTCCATCGTTGCATATTCCCCCATTGCGTTTATTTTGTTTAGTTTTTTTGTAAATATAAAACGAGCTAATGTAATCCCGTTTTTAATTCATTTCAAAAATGAAAAAAGAAAACTAAACAAACAAAAAAAATGTTGATTTTATTTTTTATTAAGTTGTTTATTGACTAAATCTGAATAATAACCGTCTTTGTTTGTTAAACTCGCATGATTACCTTGTTGAATAATTTCACCATTTTTTAACACTAAAATAATGTCCGCATTTTTAACTGATGATATTCTGTGGCTAACAATAAAGCATGTTTTTTGCTTTGATAAATCATTGAAATTAGAAATTATTTTTTCTTCAGTCTCCGTGTCTACAGCAGATAAACAATCGTCTAATAAAAGTAATGTAGGGTTTTTTATTAAGGCTCTTGCAATAGATATTCTTTGTTTTTGTCCACCAGATAAGGTTACGCCACGCTCTCCAAGTAGTGTTTTATAGCCGTTTTTAAATTGTGTAATATTTTTATGTACAGAAGCTGTTTTGGCAGCAGTGATCATTTCTTGTTCAGAGGCATTATTTTTTCCAAAACAAATATTATTAGCAATAGTGTCGCTAAATAAAAAAGCATCTTGTGGTACATAGCCCATTTGAGAACGAACACTTTGTAAGTTAATATCAGTTAATTTTTTATTATCAATCCAGATATTTCCTTTTATGGGGTCATAAAGTCTTCCAATTAAATCTAATATGGTCGATTTTCCTGACCCTGTATTACCAACAATACCTAGAGTTTGTCCTGCTTTAATAGAGAAGCTCATATTTTTTATGGCATCGATACCGGTATCAGGATAAGTAAAGCTAACGTTATCAAATGTTATATCTCCTTTAAGCTCGAAGCTTTCAGCTTGTAATGCATTTTTTATTTCAGGTACCGTTTTCAAAAATTCATTAATACGAGCTTGCGATGCTTCAGCTTGCTGTACCATAGATGAAACCCAGCCTACAGTGGCAACTGGCCAAGTTAACATGTTTACAAAAAGTATAAATTCTACAAGTACTCCAAAATCAGCTATTTCTCCATTTAAGTATTGTTTTCCACCAATATAAATTACAATAATGTTACTAAAACCAATAAGTAAAACCATTAAAGGCATAAATAAAGCTTGAACTTTAGCTAGCTCAATACTTTTTTGTTTGCTTTCATTGGTAAGTACTGTAAAGTCTTCGTAGGTGTTGTTTTCAATTTGATATGCTTTTAGTACTGAAATTCCGCTAAAGGCTTCTTGTGTAAAAGTGGTAAGCTTGGCAAGGTATTCTTGAACAATTGTAGTTTTTTTGTTAATAGCAACACTTAAATAATAAATAGCTAATGATAAAATTGGTAGTGGGGCTATTGTATATAAAGTAAGCGTAGGAGCTATGCTAGACATGTAGCTTAATGCAATTACAAAAAGAGTTAATGTATTAGTACTATACATAACAGCAGGTCCAACATACATACGAACCTTCATAACATCTTCACTTATACGACTCATTAAATCTCCAGTTCTATTTGTTTTGTAAAAACTTAAAGATAATTTTTGATAATGGGTGTATATTTCATTTTTAAGATCGTATTCAATAAAACGAGAAACAACAATAAATGTTTGGCGCATTAAAAACATGAAAAAACCTGAGAGTAATGCAGCTCCAATAATAATTAGAATATTTTTTATTAAGCCAGTTTTTATTATAGCTACATCGGTAATTTCTCCTTTTAAATAACTTTCTACTAAAGCGACACCATCTCCTATAAATTTAGGTACTGATACAGCAAATATTCGTGATGCTATTGCAATAAACACCCCAAGAATTAATCTTAAACGGTATTTTTTAAAATATTTATTTAGATGTTGTAGTTCTTTCAAATTATAAAAATTTTACACAAATATAGTAGTTTTAAGTCCTTAACGAACGCTATAAGTATATGCTGATTTTATAATAATTTAAAGACAAAGTAATTTAGTTAAAAACAGCCTTAGTTTGTGAGAATTGTAATACTTTTGCAGTGTAAATGTTCAACTAACGTTCTTAAATTTTATGCTTACCAGAAGACATATTCGTATTAAAGTGATGCAATCACTTTTTGCTATGAAACAAAAAGAAAGCGATCAGTTAGATACTGAGATGAAGTTTTTAAAAAACAGCATGGATCAAGTCCGTGTATTGTTTGTTGCTAATTTAGATTTATTAGTAGCGCTTCGTAAGCACGCTGAACAAATGTTAGAGTTAACAAAGGCCAAAAGATTAGCTACTGACGAAGAAAAAAATCCAAATTATAAATTTGTTAATAATGCATTATTGCAATTATTAGATAAAAATTTAGAGCTTCAAGAAGCTAGTGTAGATTTAGATGCTAATTACTGGCATTTAGACGATGAATACATAAAGTTACTTTATAAAGATATTTTAGAAAGTGATATTTATGAAGCTTATATGAATGCAGAAGAATCTAACTATAAGCAAGACCGTAATTTTATTTTAGATATTTTTAAGCAAATTATTGCTCCTAATGATAAGCTTTATGATTATTATGAAGATAAAAAAATATCTTGGGTAGATGATATTCCTTTAGTAAACACCTCTGTTTTAGCTTTCCTTAAAAAAACAAAAGCATCTAATGATGAGCATTTGGCTTTAACTAAATTGGTTAAAGATGAAGATGATTTAGAATATGCTAAAGATTTATTTAAAAAATCTAAACTTCATGAAGTTAAATTAGAAGAAGAATTAGAGGGGAAAACACCAAATTGGGATAAAGAGCGTATTGCTGTTTTAGATAAAATAATTATTCAATTAGGTATTTGCGAATTTCAAAACTTTCCAAGTATACCAGTTAAGGTAACTATAAACGAATATATTGAAATAGCTAAAG
>CAZJGP010000042.1:0-11410 GCA_964545595.1 uncultured Flavobacteriaceae bacterium
GTATTTAATGTGTTTTTTTAACAAAACACAAAGCAGAAAAGTTGATGATAACATTTTAAAAAAATTATACTCAAGAATACTTTTTTGTGCTAAGCTTTACATAAAGAATACCTAAATTTGTGCTTTATTTTTTAATGATACATAAAGCGATATGATTCACTTCTTCAAAAAGCAAAAAGACACTTATTTTGCTGTTGATGTCCCTGGTAGTTTATCCACCGAAGCTGTAGAAAAATTAAAATGGTTATTCGGCAATGCTGAAAAATTAGAAACTGATACCCTGGAAGGTTTTTTTGTAGGTCCACGTGCTGCCATGATAACTCCTTGGAGTACTAATGCTGTGGAAATTACACAAAATATGGCTATCGAAGGAATTATTCGTATTGAAGAATTTAAATCTATTACAGAAAATTTTGGCGATTTTGATCCGATGCTTTCGCAAAAGTATACTGGATTGAGTCAAGATATTTTTGTAATTGATACCACTCCAGAAGCAGTATTACCCATTGAAGATATTGCTAGTTATAATAAGCAAGAAGGTTTATCCTTAAGTAATGAAGAAGTTGAATACCTTGAAGGAGTGGCTAAAAAAATTGGACGTAAACTTACCGATTCAGAAGTGTTTGGTTTCTCGCAAGTAAATTCAGAACATTGTCGCCATAAAATATTCAACGGTACTTTTATAATTGATGGAGAAGAAAAACCAACTTCATTATTCAAGTTAATAAAAGAAACATCTAAGCAAAACCCGAACACCATTGTATCGGCTTATAAAGACAATGTAGCGTTTATAGAAGGACCAAAAGCAACACAATTTGCTCCTAAAACAGCACATCAGCCAGATTATTATCAAGAAACAGAATTTGATAGTGTAATTTCTATTAAAGCAGAAACTCATAACTTCCCAACTACAGTTGAACCTTTTAATGGTGCTGCAACTGGTGCTGGAGGAGAAATTAGAGATAGACTAGCAGGAGGAAAAGGATCATTACCATTAGCAGGTACTGCGGTGTACATGACTTCTTACTCTCGTTTAGAAGAAAATAGACCTTGGGAAAAAGCAGTTGCAGAACGTGACTGGTTATACCAAACTCCAATGGATATATTAATCAAAGCTTCGAATGGAGCTTCTGACTTTGGAAATAAATTTGGGCAACCATTAATTACAGGTTCTGTATTAACTTTTGAGCACGAAGAAGATGCTCGTTTAGTTGGTTTCGATAAAGTAATTATGCAAGCCGGAGGTATTGGTTACGGTAAAGCGGAACAAGCCATAAAACAAGAACCTGCAAAGGACAACGATATTGTTATTCTTGGAGGAGAAAATTACCGTATTGGTATGGGGGGTGCAGCAGTATCTTCAGCCGATACTGGTGGAAATAATTCAGGTATTGAGTTAAACGCTATTCAGCGTTCAAATCCTGAAATGCAAAAACGTGCAGCCAATGCCATTCGTGGTATGGTAGAGAGTGAAGAGAATCCAATTGTTTCTATTCATGATCACGGAGCTGGAGGTCACTTAAATTGTCTTTCAGAATTAGTGGAAGATACAGGTGGTAAAATTGATTTAGATAAATTACCAGTTGGAGATCCAACACTTTCTGCCAAAGAAATTATCGGAAACGAATCTCAAGAACGTATGGGATTAGTTATTGATAGTAAAAGTGCAGAGAAGTTAAAACAAATAGCAGATCGTGAACGTTCGCCAATGTACACTGTTGGTAAAGTTACAGGTGATGATCGTTTTACTTTTGAGTCCGAAACTACTGGTGAAAAACCAATGGATTTAGCCTTAGAAGATATGTTCGGTAGTTCTCCGAAAACAATCATGACTGATGAAACGGTTGCTTATGATTATGATGGGTTAACTTACGAAACTTCAAAAATACCAGAATACTTAGGGCAAGTTTTACAATTAGAAGCTGTTGCTTGTAAAGACTGGTTAACAAATAAAGTAGACCGTTGTGTAGGTGGTAAAGTAGCTAAGCAACAATGTGCTGGGCCATTACAATTACCATTAAACAATTGTGGTGTTATGGCATTAGACTATAACAGTACAAACGGTATTGCCACTTCAATTGGGCATTCACCTTTAACAGGTTTAATTGATCCTGCTGCTGGTAGTAAAAATGCTATTGCAGAATCATTAACAAACATTGTTTGGGCTCCTTTAGGAGAAGGTTTAAAGTCAATTTCGCTTTCTGCAAACTGGATGTGGCCTTGTAATAACAAAGGAGAAGATGCTCGTTTATATACTGCTGTAGAAGCGGTTTCTGAATTCGCAATTAACTTAGGAGTTAATGTTCCTACCGGAAAAGATTCTTTATCAATGAAGCAAAAATATCCAAATAGAGATGTTATTGCTCCTGGTACCGTTATTATTTCTGCTGCAGGACATACAAATGATATAAATAAAGTAGTAGAACCTGTTTTACAAAAAGATGGTGGTGCTATTTATTACATTAATATTTCTCAAGATACCTTTAAATTAGGAGGTTCTTCTTTTGCACAAGTTTTAAATAAAATTGGTAAAGAAGCACCAACTGTAAATAACGACGCTAATTTTGCGAATACATTTAATACTATTCAAAAATTAGTTTCGGAAAATAAAATAGTAGCTGGTCATGATATTGGTTCAGGTGGTTTAATTACTACATTATTAGAACTATGTTTTGCTGATGTTAATTTAGGAGCTAACATTGATCTTTCTGGTTTAGGTGAAGCTGATACTGCTAAAGTATTATTTGCAGAAAATATCGGTTTAGTATTCCAAACTAAAGATGCTTCCGCGGAAGCAATATTAAAAGAAGCTAATGTTGAATTCTTTAAAATAGGTTCTGTAACTTCTGAAGCTACTTTAAATATTTCTAACGGAAGTGATACATTTGATTTTGACGTTGCTGAATTAAGAGATGTGTGGTTTAAAACTTCATATCTTTTAGATGCTAAACAAAGCGGTGAAGAAAAAGCTAAAGAACGTTTTGATAACTACAAAAAACAAGTTTTAGACTTTACTTTCCCTACTAACTTTGATGGGAAATTACCAAACTTTACAGGTAAGCGTCCTAAAGCGGCAATTATTCGTGAAAAAGGAAGTAACTCGGAGCGTGAAATGGCAAACTCATTATACTTAGCTGGTTTTGATGTTAAAGATGTTCACATGACTGATTTAATTTCTGGTCGTGAAACATTAGAAGATATTCAATTTATTGGAGCTGTTGGAGGTTTCTCTAACTCTGATGTTTTAGGTTCTGCTAAAGGTTGGGCTGGAGCATTTAAATACAACGAAAAAGCGCGTACTGCTTTAGAAAACTTCTTTAAAAGAGAAGATACACTTTCAGTAGGTATTTGTAACGGTTGTCAATTATGGGTTGAGCTTGGTCTTATGGATGGAGAACATTCTGAGAAAGCACAAATGCTTCATAATGATTCAAACAAACACGAGAGTAACTTTACTTCTGTAAAAATTCAAAAGAACAACTCGGTAATGCTTTCTAGCTTAGAAGGAACTACTTTAGGAGTTTGGATATCTCATGGAGAAGGAAAATTCAATTTACCTTTAAGTGAAGATCAGTATAGCATTGTAGCTAAATATGGTTATGAAGGTTACCCTGCAAACCCTAACGGGTCTAGTTATAATACAGCAATGATGGCTACAAAAGATGGTCGCCATTTAGCAACTATGCCGCATATTGAGCGTTCTATTTTCCAATGGAACTGGGCTAATTACCCTGCCGGAAGAAAAGATGAGGTTACACCTTGGTTAGAAGCTTTTGTTAATGCACGTGTGTGGATTGAAGAGAAAAAGTAATTCTAAAATTAGAATATAAAAAAAGCCTAACATTAATATGTTAGGCTTTTTTGTTTCAGTAAAGAAATTATTTACTATGAGTTTCAATAACTCTCAAAATTTCATTTTTAGGCAAAACACCTGATTGTCTCCATTTAGACTCTCCTTCATTAAAGAAAATCATAGTAGGAACACTTCGTACTTGATATTTGGTGGCCAAGGCTTGGTTTTTATCAATATCAATTTTTACAATTTTAATGTCATCACCTAATTCATCTTTAACTTCTTTTAGAATGGGCATTAAAGTTTGGCATGGTCCACACCAGGTACCAAAAAAATCAACTAAAACTTTCTTTTCAGAATTTATAATGTTTGAAAAACTATTTTTCATATACTTTTTAAATATTTTAAGGTAAGACGATAGGTAAATATATAAATTACATTTGGTATAAGTCTTATTTATAAAGTGTAGATTAAAATCAAAAAAATAAGCTAAAGTGATTTTTTGTTTTTTAAGTTTTGAAATCAATATTTTGTTAAAAAATGATTTTAAAGCTTGATGTATTTTAAAAAAGTAAATTTTTAACTCTTATATTTGGGATATTATGACTAAATTAATAAAAAAAATGAAATAATGAGTATTTCATAAAAGTAAGGATATCTGAATATCAAGTTTAATTTTGCCTACTTTAATTTAGTAAAAAAGATTCTAATAATGACCTCAATAAAAAGACTTTTTGATTTTCCTTATTATCAATTAGAAAAAGGAAATATACCTAATGCCTTAGTAACAAAATACAATGGTAAATGGGTAGCTACGTCTACAGAAGAATACATAAATAAGGCAAATAAAATAAGTAGAGGATTGTTAAGGTTAGGAGTTAAGCCTAACGATAAAGTTGCTATTATATCTACCAATAATAGAACAGAATGGAATATTACAGATATTGGTATTTTACAAATAGGGGCTCAAGATGTACCTGTTTATCCAACTATTGCTGAAGATGACTACCAATATGTTTTAGGGCACTCAGAAGCTAAGTATGTTTTTGTTTCTGACGTTGATGTTTATAATAAGGTAATGAATGTTAAATATAAATTACCTAATCTACAAGGGGTGTACTCTTATGATAAAATTGAAGGCTGTGCTAGTTGGGAAGAAGTTCTTGAGTTAGGAAGTGATGACAGTAACCAAGACGAGGTTCAAAAATTGATGGATGGTATTACAGAGAATGATTTAGCAACATTAATATATACTTCGGGTACTACGGGTAAGCCAAAGGGGGTAATGTTGAGTCATCGTAATATTGCTAGAAATGCTATTAATAGTTCGGATCGAGTACCTGAAACTATAAATAACGGGAAAGCATTAAGTTTTCTTCCGGTGTGTCATGTTTTCGAAAGGATGTTGCAGTACTTATATCAGTATAATAGTATTAGTATTTATTTTGCAGAATCTATAGAATCAATTAGTGATAATTTAAAAGAAGTTAAACCAGATGTAATGACTGCTGTTCCTCGTTTGTTAGAAAAGGTTTACGATAAAATATATGCTAAAGGAGCTGCCCTTACTGGTATAAAAAAGAAATTGTTCTTTTGGGCAATTGATTTAGGTTTAGAGTATGAACCTTATGGTCAAAATGGAGCCTGGTATGAATTTAAATTAAGTATAGCTAGAAAATTAATTTTTTCAAAATGGCAAGAAGGTTTAGGAGGTAATTTAAAAATTATAGCATCTGGTAGTGCTGCCTTACAACCAAGATTAGCAAGAGTTTTTAATGCCGCTGGTATTGGTGTTATGGAAGGTTATGGTTTAACAGAAACTTCTCCTGTAATTTCAGTAAACGATATGCGTAATAATGGCTTTAAAATTGGTACCGTAGGAAAGCTATTAGATGAAACATTTGTTACCATTGCAGAGGATGGTGAAATTTTAGTAGAAGGAGCTAGTGTTATGATGGGGTATTATAAAAACCCTGAAAAAACAGCAGAAGAGTTAAAAAATGGTCAGTTTCATACAGGTGATATTGGAGAAATAGATGAGGACGGTTTTCTTAAAATAACGGATCGTAAAAAAGAAATGTTTAAAACTTCTGGAGGTAAATATGTAGCCCCACAAGTTCTAGAAAACACCATAAAACAATCGTCATTTATAGAGCAATTAATGGTAATTGGAGAAGGAGAAAAAATGCCAGGAGCATTTGTACAACCTAATTTTGATTATATAAAAGATTGGGCAAAAATTAAAAATTTAAAAATAGGGGAAAGCTTAGAAGAAATATGTGCAAATGAAAATGTGGTTAATAGAATTGGTGAAGAAATAGCTAGAGCCAATAACGATTTTGGAAAATGGGAACAGGTCAAGCGCTTTGAATTAACCCCAATAGAATGGAGTGTAGATTCTAGACACTTAACCCCTACATTTAAGCTTAGAAGAAAAATAATCAAAGAAATTCATAAAGATTTATATGCTAAAATATATAATTAAGATAATTTAATGATTTTCTTAATTATATACAAAACCCTTCGTAATAAGAAGGGTTTTTTTGTATCTTGATGTTAAAGATTGAAAATTATAGCTGATAATTAAATTTTACATCAAAAATATTATGCGCGCATAATATTTTGATTATATTTACTCAAAGATTAAATTTTAATGAGAGAACTAACCATTGATTATTTGTTAAGGTCCACTTGGATGGCTGTAGCAAAAATGTACAATGAAGAAGCAGGTAAAAAAGGAAGCTCAATGGCTACCGGTTTTGCGTTATTAAATATAGATCCAGAAAACGGAACACCTTCTACATCATTAGGTCCTAAAATGGGTATGGAAGCAACTAGTCTTTCGAGAACTTTAAAGTCGATGGAAGAAAGAGGCTTAATAGAAAGAAAGAAAAATCCAGATGACGGAAGGAGTGTACTTATTTATTTAACCGAATTGGGTTTAGAAATGCGAGACTTTTCAAAAGAAGTAGTTTTTAAATTTGATGATGCTGTTAAATCAAATATTGAAAAAGAAAAATTAGACACTTTTGTTGAAGTATTTCATGCTATAAATGATCTTATTTCAAATAAAAAAATATACAAATAGTAATTAACTTAAAGTATTAATTATCAATGAAACGAACAATTAAAAAGGTAGCTGTAATTGGTTCTGGAATTATGGGTTCAGGGATAGCATGTCATTTTGCCAATATTGGTGTTGAGGTGTTGTTGTTAGATATAATTCCTAATGAGCTATCAGATAAAGAAAAAGCTAAAGGGCTTACTCTTGAAGATAAAGTAGTTAGAAATAGATTAGTAAATGATGCTTTAAAAGCAGCATTAAAATCAAAACCATCTCCAATATATAGTCAAAAATTTGCCAATCGTATAACTACAGGTAATTTAGAAGATGACATAGCAAAAGTTTCTGAAGTAGATTGGATAATTGAAGTTGTAGTTGAACGATTAGATATTAAGAAAATTGTATTTGAAAAACTAGAAGCTCATAGAACACCAGGAACTTTAATAACTAGTAATACATCTGGTATTCCTATTAAGTTTATGAGCGAAGGACGTTCTGAAGATTTTCAGAAGCATTTTTGTGGGACACACTTTTTTAATCCGGCACGTTACTTAAAATTATTTGAAATTATTCCAGGGCCTAAAACAGAACAATCTGTTTTAGATTTCTTAAATGGGTATGGAGATAAGTTTTTAGGAAAAACATCTGTTGTAGCCAAAGATACGCCTGCATTTATTGGTAACCGTATTGGTATTTTTAGTATCCAAAGTCTTTTTCATGCTGTAAAAGATTTAGGTTTAACTATAGAAGAAGTTGATAAGCTTACAGGTCCAGTAATTGGTCGTCCAAAGTCAGCAACATTTAGAACAGTTGATGTAGTAGGGTTAGATACGTTAGTACATGTTGCTAACGGAATTTATGATAACTGTCCTAATGATGAACAGCATGAGTTGTTTAAATTACCTGTATTCATCAATACCATGATGGAAAATAAATGGTTAGGTAGTAAAACGAAACAAGGTTTTTATAAAAAGACAAAAACGCCTGAAGGTAAAACTGAAATTCTGTCTTTAGATTTAGATACTTTAGAATATAGAGCTAAAAAAAGAGCGTCTTTCTCAACACTTGAAATGACAAAGTCAATTGATAAGGTTGTAGATCGTTTTAAAGTTTTGGTAGCCGGAAAAGATAAAGCAGGTGCATTTTATAGAAAAAGTTTTGCAGCATTGTTTTCGTATGTTTCTTTTAGAATTCCAGAAATAACAGACAATTTATATAAAATTGACGATGCTATGAAAGCTGGTTTTGGATGGGAACATGGTCCTTTCCAAATTTGGGATGCTATAGGTTTTGAAAAAGGTCTTAAAATAATAGAAGAAGAAGGGTTAAAAGTAGCCGATTGGATTACAGAAATGGTAGCGTCTACCAATGATTCTTTTTATACAGTAAAAGAAGGAGCAACATATGTATATGATATTCCTTCAAAAACACAAGTAAAAAAACCAGGTCAAGATTCGTTTATTATTCTAGATAATATTAGAAAGTCTAACGAAGTCTTTAAAAATAGTGGAGTAGTTGTTGAAGATTTAGGTTCTGGAATACTGAATGTAGAATTTCAATCTAAAATGAATACTATTGGCGGTGATGTTTTAGCAGGTTTAAATAAAGCAATTGATATTGCTGAAAAAGATTTTGATGGTTTAGTTGTAGGAAATCAAGCAGCTAATTTTTCAGTAGGAGCAAATATTGGAATGATTTTTATGATGGCTGTTGAGCAAGAGTATGATGAATTGAATATGGCTATCAAATATTTTCAAGATAGCATGATGCGTATGCGTTATTCTTCAATTCCTACTATTGCAGCACCACATGGAATGGCTTTAGGAGGAGGTTGTGAGTTGTCACTACATGCTGATAAAGTTGTTGCTGCCGCAGAAACCTATATGGGGCTAGTGGAGTTTGGAGTAGGTGTAATCCCAGGAGGGGGAGGTTCTAAAGAAATGGCTCTTAGAGCAAGTGATAGTTTCCGTAAAGGAGATGTAGAATTAAATATCCTTCAAGAAAACTTTTTAACTATAGGTATGGCAAAAGTTTCTACTTCTGGTTACGAAGCCTTTGATACTGGCTTATTACAAAAAGGAAAAGATATTATAGTAGTTAATAAAGATCGTCAATTAGCAGTAGCTAAATCACATGCTCGTTTAATTGCAGATCAAGGGTATACGCAACCAGCAAAAAGAAAAGATGTTAAGATTCTAGGTAAACAAGCTTTAGGTATGTTCCTTGTAGGAACAGATTCTATGCAGGCTAGTAACTTTATTAGTGAACACGATCAAAAAATAGCAAATAAACTTGCTTATGTTATGGCAGGTGGAGATTTATCGGAACCTACATTAGTTAATGAACAATATTTATTAGACTTAGAAAGGGAAGCTTTCTTGAGTTTATGTACAGAGCGTAAAACATTAGAGCGTATTGAGCATATGCTTAAAAAAGGTAAACCATTACGTAACTAAACCCTCAAAAGTCAAACAAAAATGAAACAAGCATATATAGTAAAAGCATATAGAACAGCAATAGGGAAAGCAACTAAAGGTGTATTCCGTTTTAAAAGAGCTGATGAATTGGGTGCGGAAACAATACAGCACATGATGAAACAGTTACCACAATTAGACGTTTCAAGAATTGATGATGTTATTGTAGGTAATGCTATGCCAGAAGGAGCACAAGGATTAAACATGGCACGTTTTATATCGTTAATAGGATTAAATAGTATAGATGTTCCAGGTGTAACAGTTAATAGATTTTGTTCATCAGGATTAGAAACGATTGGTATAGCTGCAGCAAAAATACGTGCAGGAATGGCTGAATGTATTATTGCTGGAGGAGTTGAAAGTATGAGTTCGGTTCCTATGACAGGTTTTAAACCAGAATTGAATTACGATACCATAAAATCAGGTAGAGAAGATTATTATTGGGGAATGGGAAATACAGCAGAAGCTGTTGCTCAACAATACAATGTTTCTAGAGAAGAACAAGATGAGTTTGCTTTCCATTCTCAAAGAAAAGCAATAAAAGCTCAAGAAGAAGATCGCTTTCAAGACCAAATTGTTCCTATTGATGTAGAGCAAACCTATGTTGATGAAAACAATAAAAAAGTTACAAAAAAATATACTGTAACAAAAGATGAAGGACCTAGAAAAGGAACTAATATAGAAGTGTTAAGCAAACTTAGGCCAGTATTTGCAGCAAACGGAAGTGTAACAGCAGGTAATTCATCACAAATGAGTGATGGGGCTGCGTTTGTAATGGTAATGAGTGAAGATATGGTTAGAGAATTAAATCTTGAACCAATAGCACGTTTGGTAAATTATGCAGCTGCCGGTGTAGAACCACGTATTATGGGAATGGGACCTATAAAAGCAGTGCCAAAAGCATTAAAACAAGCAGGATTAAAACAAGATGATTTAGCATTAATAGAATTAAATGAAGCTTTTGCATCACAATCAGTAGCAGTAATAAGAGAACTTGGGTTAAATCAAGAAATTGTAAATCCTAATGGAGGAGCAATTGCTTTAGGACATCCGTTAGGTTGTACAGGAGCCAAATTATCAGTACAGTTATTTGATGAAATGCGTAAGCAAAATATGCAAGGTAAATATGGAGCGGTAACTATGTGTGTAGGAACGGGTCAAGGAGCTTGCGGAATATTTGAATTCTTGAGTTAGAAAACGTGTGTTATTTTATTTGGCATAAAGATTTTTTCTTAATGCTTACCCTGATAATTAAAAAAAATAAAAATGAGCGAAGAAATAAATAAAGATATTTTAAGAGGAGGGCAGTTTTTAGTTAAAGAAACCGCTTGTGAAGATGTGTTTACACCGGAAGATTTTTCGGAAGAACAGGTAATGATGAAAGAATCGGTTACTGAATTTGTAGATCGAGAAATATGGCCAAATAAAGAACGTTTCGAGAAAAAAGATTACGCGCTTACCGAAGCAGTAATGCGTAAAGCAGGAGAGTTTGGTTTTTTAGGAGTTTCTGTTCCAGAACAATATGATGGGTTAGGAATGGGCTTTGTATCTACAATGTTGGTTTGCGATTATATATCGGGAGCAACAGGATCAGTAGGAACAGCTTTTGGTGCACATACAGGAATAGGTACAATGCCAATAACTTTATATGGAACCGAAGAACAAAAGAAAAAATACGTACCAAAATTAGCAACAGGAGAATGGTTTGGTGCTTATTGCTTAACAGAGCCTAGTGCTGGTTCTGATGCAAATAGTGGGAAAACAAAAGCAGTTTTAAGTGAAGATGGAAAAACATATAGTATTTCAGGGCAAAAAATGTGGATTTCCAATGCAGGTTTTTGCAATATATTTATTGTATTTGCAAGAATTGAAGATGATAAAAACATCACAGGTTTTATTGTAGAAAATGACCCTTCTAACGGAATTACCTTGGGTGACGAAGAGAAGAAACTAGGGATACACTCCTCCTCTACTCGCCAGGTGTTTTTTAACGATACGGTAGTTCCTGTAGAGAATATGTTGTCTGACCGTGGTAATGGTTTTAAAATAGCTATGAATGCCTTAAACGTAGGTCGTATT
>CAZJGP010000043.1:0-3108 GCA_964545595.1 uncultured Flavobacteriaceae bacterium
GACGGTTCTGATTTTATACTAGAGTGACTTTCAGTCGCAAAGGAAACTATGGCACTTTCAGTCCATAGTGGTTCATTTATGTGTAATGTGGTAATTAGTAAAGCTTGAAATAAGTATTTTAAAAATTAAGAGTTTTATAAATTTAAATTATCTTCTAATAGTTTTACGTCCATTTTATGACCACCATTGTGATTGATGTATTGTATTTTAGGAAAAATAGTAAGCATTCGATCTTCTTGTTTTTTTACATTTACTTTTTCAAAAATAGGATCGTTAGTTCCAACTGTATGCGAAACTTTTAAGTTTGGTAAATGGCTAAAATCTTTAGCAGTAAGCTCAACAGGAAAAACTCCTGAAATTAGGATAAGTTTTTTACAAACCTGTTTTCTTTTAGCTATCCATCGGCTAGCAATACTTACTCCTTGTGAGTATCCTAAAACAATCAAATTAATATTATCAGGTAAATTTTCAGTTTTTAAAACGCTATCAATATAATTAAGTACATTTTCGGTATCTATACTGGTATTTTCTTTTGTTAACCACGATGCACCAACTCTACGATAGTTGGCATCTTTATAATATTTGGCAGGGGCTTGAGGGCAAATAATATAATTTTCTTCCGCGTTAAGCGTAGTAAAATAACTTGTAAAAAAACGACTTAGGTATCCAATACCATGAAAAACTAACCATACGTTTTTTGTACTCTCATTTAAGGTGTTTAAAGTGTCGTAAGTATTAGTACTAGTGTACTCGGTTGTTTTTTGCATTAATCAATATTTAATAGACGTAATCAAATTTACATAATTTGATTTTTGAAAATTGTGAATATCTATTTTTTTATAAGTTAGTTTGACTGTCTTAAAAAATTATATTTGACATCCTTAAACAAAAGATATGAGTGTAATTTGGTACGAGTGTAAAGTTAAATATAGAAAAACACATGAAACAGGAGAACAGAAAGTTACTACTGAGTCATATTTATTAGATGCTATTTCGTACACGGAAGCAGAAGCTAGAATTAACCAAGAAATGGGTGCTTATACGAGCGAAGAGTTTAAAATTACGAATATTAAAGTAGCTAATTTTTCAGAAGTTCACCCTTTCGAAAATGCAGATCGTTGGTATAAAACAAAAGTATCATTGATTGCTTTTGATGAAGAGAGTGGTAAAGAAAGAAAATCTAATATTTATTTACTTATACAAGCAAATGATATAAAAGAGGCTTTTGATAATACAAATACGGCTATGCACGGTACTACAGGAGATTATACAATTCCTTCAATTACTGAGTCGCCAATAATGGATGTTTTTCCTTATTTTACAGGTGAAGAAGAACAATTAGAGCAATTTAATGTTATTGCAAAAGCCTCTGATGAATTGAATGAAAATTCGAATGACGAAGTAGAAGATGAGGATGCAAAAGAAATAGAAACTGTTTAATTATTGTTAAGTATCATAAAAAAAGAGCCTTGTAAATTTTACAAGGCTCTTTTTTTTATGAATGTAATTATTTAAAAGTGTAACGTTGTTCATCAGTTACGGAAGCTTTTAATAATTGATTAAATTTTTTAATATCATTAAAATTAGCATTAATAGCTGTTGTTGACGCTATGCCTTGTATACCGGTTTTTAAAATGGCTTTAACATCATTAGTAGTTATACCGCCAATACCAATTAAAGGAGTATTTGTTTTTAAAGAGTTGTTAATTTCAGTATATCCTTTTATACCTAACTCTTTAAAAGAGTTTATAGTAATAAAATCTACTTGTTTGTCTAGTAATACTTCGCAATCAGCTAAATTATAAGCATTAGCTCCAATCATTTGCCAAGAGTACAAGTGTTTTCTAACCTGAATTGGATTAATTTTCTTATCGGTTAAAAAAATACCGTCTGCTTTTATTTTTTTTGCAATTTTAAAACTATCCGTTATCAATAAACGTGTTTGAAAATGAGATGTAATCTCTTGAATTTCTTTAGCCAATTGTAAATGTTTCTTCTCAGAGTTATCATTAAATACAAGTTGTACTAACTCAATACCAGAAGAACAAGCTTTTTGAATATTTTCTAAATGTTCTTTTGCGGTATTCGCTTTAGAAACATAATGCAGTTTTGGAATAATTATATAAGTGTATTATACCGTTACTTTTTTAGAATATTCCATAAACCTAGTTTCAAAACGTTTTAACATAGGGTGTATTTTTTCAGCATAAACAACAAATTGACATTTATTTATACTTTGTGTAATAGACATTATAGCGTTGTATGCTGTCTTTTGTGTTAAAAACTCAGCATCATCAATACTAATAGTCTTTATATCAGCAGTGTTTACTCCGTTTAATAAAAATAAACGATTCATTGTTTTAGGAGTAGATATTAAAATGTCAATTCCCATGAAAATTTCTGATTTTTGAACATCAATATGTAACTCTTCATAACTTGCATACACACGTAATGAATTATGTTTTGTGTACTTTAAAAACTGTTCATACAACTCCATAACCTTAGCTTTATTTTCAACTAAAATAACCGCTCTAGGTGCATTACCCGACGCTTGACATTTTAATTTATTTAAAGTAGTAAGAATAATAGTAGTAGTTTTTCCACTACCTTTTGGAGCAGTACAATATACGTTAGCTCCACTTTTTATTACCGGAATACCTTTAGTTTGAAAAGGAGTTGGGCTTACTATTTCAAAGCTTTCAAGCTTTTCTTTTATGTTTGCATGTAGTTTTTTAAAAGGCATAGTAAGTGTAATAAAATTAGTTGTAAAACTGTAGTTTAAAATAAATGCAAATATACTATTAAATGTACTTATGCTAATTTTTAGTTTTATTGAATTATTGTTAATTAATAAAGTAAAAAAACAGCTTTTTGTTAAACAGGTAATTCATAAAAAATGATATTTGTATTTACCTAAATATCATTAGTATATGCTAACAACTATCTTAAAAAAATTAATTGAGAAAACTTTATTATTAATACTGTTTTCATTTTTTATGAATGCTTATGCTCAAAATCAAATAAAGAAATGTAAGCTTCTCTTAAAAGCGAACTGTTTAAAAGTAGAATAATAATCTTAATTTTAAATAGTATGAGAAAGAGTAAATT
>CAZJGP010000044.1:0-16975 GCA_964545595.1 uncultured Flavobacteriaceae bacterium
AAATGATCGGCAGAAAGATATTCTTTATTGTATTGATCATTTCTGAATTGTTCGGGTGTTTGATGTGTTATTTTTTTAAACAAACGAATAAAGTATGAACTGTCGCTAAAATTTAACTCTTCTGAAATAGCTGATATTGATAGTTTAGAATGAATTACTAAGCGTTTTGCTTCAAGCATAATACGGTCATTCAATATTTCTGAAGGTGTTTTACCAACCGTTTTTTTACATAAATAACCTAATTGGCGGTCACTAATGTTCATTTTGTTTGAGTAACATGAAAGTGGTCTATGCTTTTTAAAGTACTTATCTACTAAAGCCTCATATCTGTTTAATTGTAATAAGTCATAATTAAATTTAGAGCTATGTCTATTTCTAGTATCATGAACTCTTGAAAGCTCAATGAACATAGAATTTAAGTACATACGTATCATCTCTTGATAACTTAATGATCTGTTTCTGTATTCCTTAAAAATTAGTTTGTATTTCAAAATAATTTCATTGGTTTCATTCTTCGTTAAATTAAAGTACGGTAAACTAAATGTGGAATTAAAAAAAGGAAATCTAGTTAATCTATCGGTATCAAAATCATGAAGAAAAAAATCTTTTGTGAAAAATAAAATAAATCCATCAACGTCTTTAGATACATTCCATTGATGAATTTGCCCTGGTGATACTATAAACATAGTGTTAGGAGCTACTTCATATTCCGTAAAATCAATAGTGTGAACTCCAGATCCTTTGGTAATAACTAGAACTAAATAAAAATCGTGAGAATGCGGTTTTTTAGTAAATGAATTTTTTTCTACATGCTTGCTAAAATTTCTTATATAAAAATTATCATCAAACTGCATACAATTATTGTAATCATCAAAATTAGAAATATTAAAAACAGGCAAATTTGAATTAGAGTTCATCTAAAATCTTATTTAACAGGTTACTAAAAAGATTAGTATACTTTTTTATGTGAAACTTACTTAAAACTAAGTAAAAATACTTAGAAAATCAATTTTTGTGAGTTTGTTGTTATGTTGTGTTTATTGTTAAATTTTAATTAATTATAATCTATTTGTGTCATTTTATTGTGTTTATTTTTCAATAAAGTTCTATTTGTGCAGTGTTTTGTTGATTTTGTCCTATTTTAAAAATACTTAAGTATTTTATGTTTGTAGTATCAATTATAAACAATTCAATTATGCCAAAAGTAGAAGCGCCAATGCACAAAGACGGAGATTTTTTTGTTGATTATGAAGACAAAGTATTTCCAGATGTACAAGCCAAAGAAGGAGAAAAAGCTCTAGTAACCTTTCATACAGTTGCGTTTGAAGGATCAATAGGGTTAGTTAATATATTAACAGCTACACGTTTACAACGTAAAGGGTTTGAAACTTCAATTCTGTTATACGGACCAGGTGTAACCTTAGGTATTCAAAGAGGTTTCCCAACTTTGGGTAGTGAAGCTTTTCCAGGGCATTTAAATTATGCTGCTCGTCTTAAAAAATTCATGGACGAAGGAGGGAAAATTTATGCTTGCCGTTTTGCTTTACAAGCACTTTATGGTCACGGAGAGCCATCTTTATTACCAGGTATTATTCCAATTAGCCCATTAGATGTTATGGATATTCAATTGGTACACCGTAACGAAAATGCATTCGTAGTACATACTTGGACTATGTAATTAAAAATTAAATATTGGTGATGATGTTCAAAAAGTCTATTGTAAAAGCTGCAGCCGTTCAAATAGCTCCGGTATTAGAAAGTAAATCGGGTACACTTGCAAAAGTAGCCGATGCTATTATTGAAGCTAGTAAAAACGATGCAGATATTATTGTTTTCCCAGAAACTTTAGTGCCTAATTATCCATATTTTTCTTTTATAAAGCCAGCCGTTAGTTTTAAAAATGATCATTTAAAATTATATAATGAAGCCGTAGTGGTTCCTAGTGAAGATACTCAGTTTATTGGCAGTTTAGCAAAAGAGAATAACATAGTAGTGGTGTTGGGAGTAAATGAATTGGATGGAGGAACTTTATACAATACACAACTTGTTTTTGATACCACAGGAGAATTAGTTCTTAAACGTCGAAAAATTACTCCAACCTATCATGAACGTATGGTTTGGGGGCAAGGAGACGGAAGTGGTTTAAAGGCAGTAGACACATCAATAGGAAGAATAGGAGCACTGGCCTGTTGGGAGCATTACAACCCATTGGCCAGGTTTGCTCTAATGAATGATCATGAAGAAATTCATTGTAGCCAATTTCCTGGTTCTATGGTTGGGCAAATATTTGCGGACCAAATGGAAGTAACCATGCGCCATCATGCACTGGAATCTGGTTGTTTTGTTATTAATTCAACGGGTTATTTACACCTAGAACAGGTACAGGAAATTACCAATGACCCCAAAATGCAAAAAGCGTTAGATAAAGGTTGTTTTACGGCCATTATTTCTCCGGAAGGAGTAATTATATCTGATGTATTAACCGAAGGAGAAGGTATTGTTTATGCCGATATGAATATGTCGTTAATAACAAAAAGAAAACGCATGATGGATTCTATAGGCCATTATTCTAGACCCGAATTATTGTCCTTAAATATAGATAAGAATCCTAAAAGTTTGATTTATGAATCTCCATTAAAATCAAAGGAAAATGAGCAGCACGTTAATACAAGAGAGCAAACATACGCTACTGAATAATATTCAGGCAAGTGGTATTTGTATAGAAAATTCAAAAGACCTTACCGTTAGGCAAGGAGGAGCAGGTCCAACAGATCACAAAGCCGTAACTATTTTTAATACCACGGTTATGATTCCTGTTTTTAGTGAAGCTGCAAAAAAGTCTCCGTTTACAGTTACGGAACCTACAAAAATGGGCTACGCCTCATTAAAAAAAGATGGCGAAATAATAACGACTGTTCGTTTTATTGGAGAGCCAAATTTTTATAAAGAAGAAACTACCGATGGAATCCCCTTTTGGAAGATTGCTCGTTTACATAGCAAAGATGTACTGGCAACTACCGTACTTCAAAATTGCATAAGATATAAAGATAAAGAAACATCATGCCAGTTTTGTGCCATTGGTGAATCTTTAAAATACGATACAACTATTGCGTACAAAAAGCCGCATCATTTAGCAGAGGTGGCAAAAAGAGCAGTAGAATTAGATGGAGTTTCACAGTTTGTAATGACAACAGGAACGCCAGCAAGTTCCGACCGTGGTGCTAAAATTTTATTTGAAAGTGTACAAGTTGTTGCTGAAAAAGTTGATATACCAGTACAAGTACAATGTGAACCGCCAGATGATTTTAAATGGTTCATTAAATTAAAAAATGCCGGAGCTAGTTCTATAGGAATGCACCTTGAAGCCGTTACAGATCGAGTACGAAATAACATTATGCCTGGTAAAGCAGATGTTTCTTTAGATTATTATTTTGAAGCTTTTAAAGCAGCGGTAAAAATATTCGGAAAAGGAAATGTAAGCACCTACATTTTAGCAGGGTTAGGAGATACACAAGAGGAAATTCTGAAAATATCCAATGACTTAATAGCTATTGGTGTATATCCATTTGTGGTGCCTTTTGTACCAGTGCGTAATACGCCACTAGCAAATCATCAATCCCCTAATAAAGATTTTATGCATGGTATTTTGGATCCACTAGGGAACGCTCTTGTAAAAGCAGGAATGACTTCGGACACTTTAGAGTCTGGTTGCGCAAAATGCGGAGCATGTTCAACATTATCAACCTTCGAAAAAAAGCACAGCGCATGATTTATTTTGAAACTAAAAAGAAAGATAAAGGCCTAGAATTTATTGATATTAATATTCCAGCTGATGAATCTCAATTAGAATCGTATTACCAAACGCGACGAGATATTTTTTGTAAAGAACAAGGAATATTTCAAGATTCAGATTATGATGATAATGACTATTGTTCTATTCCAATTATTGCCATAAATCATTATTGTGGTGCTCCAGATGATGTAGTAGGAGTGGTGCGAATTTATGAAGAAAAAGAAGGAGAATGGTTTGGGGGTCGTTTAGGTGTGGTAAAAGATTACCGTTCGTTTTCAAAATTTGTATGTCCTAATTTATTCAAACAAAAAGAAGTTTCGGCTTTATACAAAATGTCCATTGCTGCAGGCTTAATCTACAGAGCTGTTTCATTAGCAAATTATATTGGTTGTACTAAGTTTTCAGCACATGTTCAAGAGCAAAATGTAAAATTATTTAAACGTTTACATTGGAATGTTATGGAAGAAATAAACATATATGGTGTAAAACACTTTTTAATGGAGGCCGATTTAGAAGCTTATCCGGCAACTCCAATTTATGCCGCTTCTTTAGCAACAAAAGAATTAAAGACATTATTAAAAGTAGCCTAGTTAATGGAGGTTTCTAAAATATCAGATTTTGAAAAAAGTATTGAAATACTCAGGACTAACCCTGATATTATTGATAAGCAAGTAATCTCGAGAACCTACGAGCACTTAAACGAAGCTGTAAAAAGTAGTGTTTATTTCCCCAATGAAAATGCTGATATATTATTAGGAGATGATACAGCGGCAATTCCTCAAAAAGATGGTAGTCATTTATTATTTGCTGCCGAAGGAATAGTCACTCATTTTTTAAGTAAAGACCCTTGGTTTTCGGGTTATTCAGCAGTTATGGTAAACATAAGCGATATATGTGCCATGGGTGGCTTACCAATAGCTGTTACCGATACTTTGTTTTCAAAAGATAAAAAAGGTGGAGTTGAAATTTGGGATGGTATGTTAGCTGCTTCTAAAGCTTATGGAGTTCCTATTGTTGGCGGGCATACGTGTTATAACTCTGAAAAAGCATTAAGTGTCTCTATTTTAGGAAAAGCTACTGAAAATATACTATCCAGTTTTACCGCAAAACCAGGAGAAGCCTTACTTCTGGCTTTAGACCAAAATGGAAGTTATTATAAAGAGTATGCGTTTTGGAATGCAAGTACTACTTCTAGTGCAGAACAATTGCAAAAAAGAATACAATTACCCAATGTAATTGCAAACAAAAAATTAAGTAAAACAGCTAAAGATGTTAGTATGGGAGGTATTGTAGGTACCATTTGTATGCTATTAAATACATCAAATGTTGGAGCTGAAATTTATTTAGAAAATATTACAAAACCAGAAGAAGTAAGTTGGGAAAAATGGCTGTCGAGTTTTCCTAGTTATGGTTATTTACTGACTTGCGATTCTGATAACATAAAAGCGATTCAATCCATTTTTAATGAAGAAGGAATTAATTGTGATCATATAGGGAACATTACTTCGGATGAGAAAGATTTATGGATTCACGCTAAAACAAAAAAAATAAAATTTTAATTATGCCTGTAACTTATGTGAATATAGAGTGGCCAAATGAAGAAACCGATGAGGTTTATTCACCATCGAGTGTGATAAAAGAATATTTTAAACCAGGAGAAACTTTGACAATTGAAGACTTTTTAAACAAATGTAATCAAAGTTTAAGTTTAGCAAGTGAACGTGTAAGAGTAAAGTTCGGTTATGCATGTACTTCTGCAATTTCAGAAACCGAAAGAATAAATAAAAAGTGTACAATTTTTACAGCTTCAGATAGTGTAAAAATTATAGCAATAAAATAAAGAAAATAATGGAACATTATCAAGTACTAATTATAGGAGGAGGGCAGGCAGGACTTTCGGCAAGTTACTGTTTAAAGAAGGAAGGGATAAGTCATTTGATATTAGACCGTGGTGAAATTGGAGATTCATGGGGTAAAAGAAGATGGGATTCATTTTGTTTGGTAACGCCCAATTGGCAATGCAGATTACCTGGTTTCCCTTATGATGGAAATGATCCAAATGGTTTCATGGTTAAAGATGAAATTGTAGATTATGTAAAGCGTTATGCGGCTTCTTTTAATCCGCCATTTAAAGGTGGAGTTGAGGTTTATGAGGTATATAAAAAAGAAGGACAAGAAACTTTTAACGTAGATACATCCATAGGAAATTTTACGGCAGATAAAGTTATCATTGCTACAGGTGCGTATCATATTCCTAATTGGTTACCTATGTCGAAAGATTTTGGTAAAGAAATAAAACAAATACATTCTGTCGATTATAAAAATCCAGATCAATTTTCTGATGGAGCAACTTTAGTGGTTGGTTCGGGACAATCTGGAGCTCAAATTGCAGAAGATTTACACATTGCTGGCAAAAAAGTATTTTTAAGTGTGGGATCTGCACCAAGAGCACCAAGAACTTATAGAGGAAAAGATGCCGTGGAATGGTTAGAGGAAATGGGATATTACGATCAACCTATCGAATCGCACCCCGATGCAGATGAAGCTCGCCATAAAACAAATCATTACCTAACAGGTCGTGATGGTGGACGCGATATTGATTTGCGTAAACTAGCTACAGAAGGAATACAGCTACGTGGTCAAATTAATGCAGTAAAAGATGGTTTCATTCATTTTAATAATGATTTAAAAATCAATTTAGATAATGCTGATAAAACCTATAATAGGATACAAGGTAATATTGATAAATACATAGAAAATAATAATATTTCAGCTCCTGAAGCTTCAGAATATATTGCTAATTGGTATCCTAATGAAGTAAATGAAGAATCAGTAAATTACAAAGAAGCAGGAATAACATCGGTAATTTGGTGTACAGGTTTTAGAGTGAAATTTGATTGGGTAAAGTTCCCCGAAGTTTTCGATAAAAGAGGATACCCAACCTATAAACGTGGTATTACAAATGAAAAAGGACTGTATTTTATCGGGTTGCCATGGTTACATACATGGGGTTCTGGAAGATTTTCACATGTAGCCCAAGATGCCGAATACATTAGTAAACATATTGTTAATTGGTTTGAAGATGAAGAAGTTGAAACATGTTTGAATAGAAGGTAAGTTTTTATAACATTAAAACTAGAAGTTTTTCCACAGAAGTGTTAACTAATTTTTAACAGTATATAGTTTTTTAAAATGTTAAGGTGTTAGATTCATAAAGTCTAACAGTTAAACTTTCTTGAATAAATTAATTATTCTAAAAATACCGAGGAGAAAATGTTAGAAGTATCGAAGATGCAGAAGGTATTATTAAAAATGGAGCAGATTTAGTTTATGTTGGTCGTCCATTTATTTCGAACCCAGACTTGATAAATAAGTTTGAAAACAAATTAGACTTAACAGATTTAGATCCGGATACTCTATACACACCAGGTAAAGAAGGGTACACGGATTATAGCATAGCAACAGTATAACCTTAGTAGAATATTTATATTAATAAGAATTGCTTTATGCTTTTATATGGTTTATAGAGGTGTAATTTTAATAGTAATTGAAAATGAAGAGAGAAGAAATAACCATTTAAATGGCGATGTGGCTAAAGCTTTAATGGCTAATGCAAATGAATTATTAGAAGAATTTGATGCCTCAAAAAGTATTAAAAAAGCAGAAATATTAGCTTTAGATCTAAAAAAAGGAAATCAAGATATAGATTTGTTAGTTAATCTAAAAGCTAAAGAAGGGAAAGATGAAGAGGTAGAAGCTTTCTTAAAATTAGGACAAACTATAGTTCATGCAAAAGAACCGAAAACGGTTTCTTGGTATGCTTTAAAATTAGGTAATGGAAACTATGCTATTTTTGATACATCATCATGATGAAGAAGGAAGGTTAGCTCACTTAAACGGAGAAGTTGCTGCGGCATTAATGGAAAAAGCCCATGAAATAATAGAAGGGTTAAGTATAGATGCTATTAAAGAAATAGATGTTATAGCATCAAAATAGTAATATACTTTTATAGGCATTTAAGTATATATTTAAAAGCGATTTAAGTTTACTTGGCTCGCTTTTTTTTATGAATTTTTAATAAATAAAACATAGGTATTAAAAATACTTTATTAGAGTTTTAAGTAGGTGAAAGTAAAAAAGCTTGTGTATTGCTTTTTCAATATTAAATTATAGATATTTAATAAATGTTAAACTTAAGTTTAAGTTAATATTGGTGTTAGTTGTTTGATTTAATTTCATAGAATGGAAAAGAAATTAATACACCGAGATATAAGTTGGGTTTCATTTAATGAACGAGTTTTGCAAGAGGCTGAAAATCAAACAAATACTTTGTATGAGCGTTTAAAGTTTTTAGCTATTTTTTCATCGAATTTAGATGAGTTCTATAGAGTTAGGATGTCAGGATTGCGACAATTTAAAAATTTGCAAAAAGATCTTAGAAAAAAACTTAACGAAAAGCCCAAAAAAATAATTAAAGAAATTCAAAAAGAAATTTATCTATTACAAGAAAGGTTTGGGAAAACCTATAGAGAAGATATTTTGCCAAAGCTATCTGATGAAAAAATTATTTTAAAGAAAAAAGATGAATTTTCGGCAGAACAAAAAGAATTTTCAAAAAGATACTTTATTGAAAATGTAGCCAAATACGTTAAGGTTCATGAGTTGAATAATTCAAATAATTTTGACTTTTTTCAAGATAAAGAATTGTTCTTGTTTATAGATATGGAGGATAATTATTTAATAAATATTCCAACGGATAACTGTAAAAGATTTGTAGTTTTACCATCTAAAGAAGGTGTTTTTTATGTTACCTATTTAGATGAAATAATTAGAGATAATTTAGCTGAGATCAACTTTAATTTTATAGGAAAAGAAGCTTATAGTGTTAAAATAACACGAGATGGCGAAATGTATTTTGATGAAGAAGAAGGAGAAGTAGTCGATTTAATAAAAGAAAGTTTATCACAAAGAGAAACAGGTATTCCTACAAGAATGCTTTACGATTTCTCAATGCCAATTGAATTGTTAAAGCGTTTACGTAAACAATTACAATTAAATAAAACGGATTTAATGCCAGGAGGGCGTTATCATAATTTTAGTGACTTTTTCGGATTCCCAATGCCAGAAGGGAAAGAATATTTAAGCTTTCCGGAAATAGAACATTTACCGCATCCAGAATTAGAAGGACAAGAAAATTTAATTGAATACATTAAAAGTAATGATGTATTGTTGAATTTTCCATACCAGAAATATGATTATATACCTCAAATAATAGAAGAGGCAGCGGAATCTAATGAAATTCATTCGGTGAATATTTCATTGTATCGAGTTTCAAAAAAATCGGCAATAGCACAAGCGTTATTAAAGTGTTTAGAAAATGGCAAAAAAGTAACCGTTTTTATAGAAGCTAAAGCACGTTTTGATGAAGCTAATAATATTTTTTGGGGAGAAAAACTGAAAGAAAGTGGAGCCAATGTATTATATAGTATGCCTAAAATTAAAGTACATTCTAAAATATTTTTATTAGAAGGTAATGGTTTTCAAATAGGTTATGTAGGTACTGGTAATTTTAATGAAAAAAGTGCAAAACTATATACTGATTTTGCATTGTTAAGTGCAAATTCAAAAATAACAAAAGATCTAAATGAGGTGTTTTTGTTTTTAAGAAACCCAGAAAAAGAACCTAAAATAAATACGCTTTTAATGTCACCTTTCACTACAAGGAATTCTTTATATAACAAGATTGATAGAGAAATTAATCATGTTAAAAACGGAAATAAAGGGTTAATAAGATTTAAAATGAATAGCTTGCAAGATGATGGTATAATTGAAAAGTTATACCAAGCATCGGATGCTGGGGTTGAGGTGCAATTGATTGTTCGAGGGATATTTCGTTTAAAGCCTGAAGTAAAAGGAATGAGCGAAAATATAAAGGCGGTAAGTGTTATAGGTAGGTTTTTAGAACATGGCCGTATTTATTATTTTGGTAATAATGATGATGAAGAAATATATATTGCTTCAGCTGATTGTATGACAAGAAATTTAGATAAAAGAGTAGAGGTTGCTGCACCTATTTTTGATAATAAAATAAAAGAAATTTTAAAAATGTGTTTAGATCTTCAATGGAACGATAACACAAAAGCTAGAATTTTAGATGCTCTACAGCAAAATAATTTTCAAAAAAACAACTTAGACTCTATTAATTCTCAAGACGATTTTTATACTTTTTTAACTGAAAAAATTGTAAATTAAGTTATAATATTGAATACTATTTTAATACAGACAGTTATGGAAAGCTTTAATTCAAATAAGGATCATTTAGAACCAGTATTACCGGTACAATTACAAATAAGTTTTCGTAAAATTTATGAGCTTATAGTACAATATGCATCTAAAGATTCTGAAAATCATCCTTTTCATTCTGCAGCAATTAAAATTAAGAAAGAGATAGAAAAACATCCTTTTTTAATAGATGGTTTTTCCGATTTTTCATTAGTAGAAAAACACAGAGAAATTATTGATATAATGTTAGAACCTTTATTCCCTGAATTGCTTCAGGATAATGAAATAAAGGCGGCAGTTATTCCTTATACTTTTAAAATATTAAAGCTATCATCGCTTTTGCAAAATATTGTAAATGATGCCGATGAAAATTTTGAATTAAAGATCAGGAATAGAGATCCTAATTACATGTATCGTCAAGCTTGTTCATTTATATTAGAATCGCATTACGGATACGATATAGAATTGTTACGCCCTATGCATTTTGATATTCCTAATATTAAAACAGGAGAGGTTAACCATTATAGAGTGATTTATAATAATCACTTTTCAGAGTTTGAGGCAACAGATAAAGCTCCAAAAATAACAGAAGAGGATTATAAAATGTTATTAGAAAATTTTGATAACATTGATCTTTGGAAAGAAAAATTTCCACCTAATAGTTACATATTTAAAGGTTTTGGAATTGTAAATTTATTTGATGTTTCTTTAGATTATGCTGTGTCTGAAATTACAACAGAGTTTTTAACATCAGGAGAAAATTTAGGTGATAGGATAGAATTAAGAATGCGTGAATTTTTTAAAATTAAAGATTTACGCATGGGATTTTCTGTTTATGACATGGTATCAAATGATATTAGCACTGCAATTTTAAAAAAACATAAAAGTGTTATTTTAAATGAAGATGTTGATTTATCTAAAGGAGATTTCTTTTGTAATCATATTGAAGAAAAGATCTTTGTAGATAATAAAGATATTGTTATTTCTAATGTAGAAGCTTATGGTAAAGGAACCAATGAAAATGCATTTTACCAACGTTTAAAAAAAGAAAATGTAGGTAGTATTATTATAGTCCCTTTTTTAATGGATAATAATAAAGAAGATTTAATTTTAATTGAAATAATGTCTTCTAGAGCGTATGAATTGAATTCTATTAATCAACAAAAATTAATTGATATTTTGCCTGTTTTTAAAACAGCTATTGAGCGTTCTAATACGGAACGTAAAAATTTAATAGACGCTGTAATTCAAGAAAAATATACTTCAATACATCCTTCCGTAAGGTGGAGGTTTGTAGATGCGGCAGAAAAATATCAAAAAGAACTTTTTCAGAAAAAAGAAAATGTAAAAATTGATGAAATAGTATTTAATGATGTATACCCTCTTTACGGACAATCTGATATTAAAGGGTCTTCAATAGCTCGTAATAATGCTATTAAAGAAGATTTAACCACACAATTAACATTAGCTATTAAAGTACTTGGTAGTGCATGTAGGTCTGAACAAATGCCAATTTATAGTGAATTAATGTTTAGAGTTGAAGAATTTTTAATTCATGTAAATGAAGGCTTACAATCTGGAGACGAAACAACTATTTTAAGTTTTTTAAAACGCGAAATTTACCCTGTTTTCACACATGTTAAAACCTTAAATCCTAGTTTAAAAGCTTTAGTTAAAAACTATACAGATAGGTTAGATAAAAATTTACAAGTAGTTTATGAGAAGAGAAAAGAGTATGAGCATAGTGTTACGATCTTAAATGATCGTTTATCTCGTTTTATAGATAATAAACAAAAGGAAGCACAGCTTATGTTTCCGCATTATTTTGAGCGTTACAAAACAGATGGGGTTGAGTATAATATGTATATAGGGCAGTCATTAGTAAATGATAAAACTTATAACAGCGTTTATTTGCACAACTTACAATTATGGCAATTACAATTAATGTGCGAAATGGAAAACGTGGCAATGAAAGCTACCGAAGACATGGAACATGAATTAAGAGTAGCATCATTAATTTTAATACATAGTAACCCATTATCTATTAAATTCAGAATGGATGAAAAACAGTTCGATGTAGATGGAGCTTATAATATTCGTTATGAAATTATAAAAAAGAGAATAGACAAAGCACATATAAAAGGAAGCACCGAGCGTTTAACAGTACCTAATAAAATAGCTATTGTTTATTCTCAAGAAAAAGATGCTTTCGAGTACAGAAAATATATAAAATATCTACAATCAAAAAACAAATTAGGAAAATTAGAAATGCTAGAGTTAGAAGATCTACAAGGGGTTTCAGGTCTAAAAGCAATGCGTGTTGAGGTAGTTTACGATAAAGATTTTTATGATAAATCTACTTTGACTTTCGATGAATTAGTTGAAAGGTTTAAATAGTATGTTGATCTTTTGAATGTGATAAAAGAAACTATTAATATCTAATGCAAAATAAAAAAGTTGAGTTTTCTAATTCTGTAATTAAAGACAGAATTTTAATACTAGAGGACACAAAAGAAAATTTAATTTTTAAAACCTTTTTAGCGCCAGGAGGAGGACAAAACGATTTACACTATCATTCTAAATTATATGAAGAATTTAAAATTATAAAGGGAGAATTAAAAGTTGTTCTTGATAAGGAAGAAAAAACATTTGTAACAGGAGATAAGCAAATAATTAAGCCTTTTACAAATCATAAGTTTTATAATAATTCTAAATCTGAAGTTATATTTGAAGTTAAAATTTCTAACCCGGGGCAAATGAAAAAGGCTTTACAAATTATGTATGGTCTAGTAGAAGACGGGAAGGCTACAAAAAAAGGTTTACCTAAAAACTTATTTCATATTGCAATAGGTATCCATCTTATGGATGCATTCTCTCCAAAATGTCCATTTTTACCACAAAAAGCAGGAATTAAGTTATTAGTTTTTATAGCTAAGCTTTTAAAAATAGATAAAAAGTTATTTGCTAAGTATTAAAGCCTAAAAGATGGTATGATGCTTATTATTAGTAATTTATATATTTCTTTTAAATTAAAATGTAATATATATGAAAGCTTCTTTTTTTAAAGTATTCACCTTAATAATAATAGGATTGTTCTTATCTTGTAGTGATAATGATGACAATGTTGATAATAATATAACTAGCCCAGAAGAATTAGATTTTTCAGGTCAAGCATTTGGGTGTGGTAATTTTTTTGTGGTTCAGTTTTTAAGTGATGATAATTTAAATACTGTATTATGAGTTGAAGGCTCTGGTAGAGAAAACTTAGAATTAACTTCTGAAATTCAAGATTTTTCTTTGCCTAATGATAATATTAATATTCAATTATGGGATGGTTCTGTAAATGATCTTTTTTGTACAGATATAGCATTACCCAATCAACCTGTATTACTTAATACTTGGATAGCAATTTCAGGAAATTTAAGAGTGTCGGTATCTAACGTAGAAACAGATGAAACGATATCTTTAAGTACTTTTTATAATGTTACTAATACACTTGATAATGTATTGTTTGAAAATGAAAATGGAGAACAAATATTAATTGAAAGTCTCTCTATAGAAGATGTTAGTGTATGTTTTTTTGCAGGTTAAAACTTTATAAATAAAAAAGGGTGTCGTATTATGACACCCTTTTTATTATTTGTAAATAAACAAGGTGTAATTTACGCACCTAGTTGTAATGAAAAAGCTATAGCAAATGCTAATACGCTTATAATAATACCTATCATAAAAACAGTATAAGTAGACCTTAATAGGGTATACTTTCTGTTTAAAACTAAACCTAGAAAATATAAATCTTTAGTAAGAGAGCCATATAGATAATCACGATCTTTCATCATTTCTTCCATAGCCCATTCAAAGTCTGGTAATTTCATTTTATGAAAATTTCCAAAGAATAATAGATTAACTTTTTTATTGGTTACGTCTTCTTTAGAAAATTGCCCACGAGTAATATTAGGTCTAGTAGCTAAAATAGATAAGACCATAGATATTACAGTAAATAGTACAAAAATTATAGACGGAATAATTAAATAGCTATTTGATGGGTTATCTAACTTAGGTAATAGTGTAGAAAGTGCCATTGAGATTATAATAGCATTTACCGAGAGTAAAATATTAGCTTTAGTATCAGCAATATCACTTAATGTAATATGGTTTCGTAAAGCTACTCTAAACATGGTTTCAATACCACGTTCGGGTAACTCTACCTTGTTTTTTTTAAAAGAAAGCTCTTTCTTTTTTTGCTCTAACTTGTCTGCTTCTAATCTTAATTTTTGTTCTCTTTTTAATAATTGAGCTAAATTTTTACCTTTTTGTTTTTCCCATTTTTTAGAAGCTTCTAAAGTGTAAAAGGAGTGACTATCTGTTAAAAAAGTAATATTTTGTCGTATCCAATCTAGTTCGCTAATTTGTGTGTTGTTAGTTAACTCTAATTCTTTTTGAAATAATAAAGAAATCTCTTCGTAGTTTTTGCTTCCTATATGTGAGCAGTCAGCATCTCTAATTATTTTTTCTAAATACGTATTGGGTTTATTATGTAATTTGGTAACAAGTATTAGGTTTGAAACTTTAGTTATATAGTCAGCACTACTATTATTTTCTTTTAAAAAAGGAGTAACAATTTTAATACTTTCTTCTTCATGATTTTTTGGATCAATAGTATATCCAATATCATGAAACCAAGCAGCAACTAGTAATACCTCTAGGTCATTAGAGTTAATTTTTTTTAACTCTGCTAAATCTTTGGCTTTTTCTACAACACGTTGTGTATGTGATAAATTGTGATATAAAAACTTACTATCTAATTTTTCGTTAAATAGATTTATAACAAAATTTTCGGCTAGAGGTACTAAATTTTCCATAATGAATATTTATTATGTGAAAATAGTAACTTAATTTAATATATTTCGGTTTTAGAATTGAAAAACCGAAATATATTAAAAGAATAAAATATAAATTATTTCTTTTTGTTTAAAGACCAATCATAATCTAAGTATTCAATTTTACTTTTTGTGTTTATATTTTTTGTAGAATATTTAGCTATAAAATTAAGAACGCCTCCGTATTGTTTAAAATCACTATCGTACCATTTAAATATTTTAGATAATTTAGCTTTCTCTTCGTATCTATTTCTAGAAGTGTCATTCACAAAATCTTTAGAAGCAGCTTCTAATTTTTGCTCCATGTTTGCAGCGGTAAATATTGTATTAAAAAGTTTTGGACACGAGTATGAAGCACAGTTTATTGCAAAATGGATACGAGGTTCGTCCATTTTTCTTAAAATTTTATGTTCAATATATCCTAAGGATAATAATTCGTTACCAACTTTTACCCATTTTTTTCCCCACGGACTTTTTATGTCTTTAATACTATTTACAGGGTAGTTTTGTAAAATAAGTTTAACAGTAGAAGCATTATAAAGATTAATATAATATGCTAACTTTTCATTTTTAGAACTAGAGGTAGTAGGTTGGTTCTTAGCAAGAAAGTCTAAATAAGAATCTAGCTGTTTTTCATCGGCTTTAAAATTTTTGTAGGAAACATTTCCTTTATTATCTACATGTTTTTTTAAGAGAGTACCCCATGTATTGTTAGATATGGCAGTATTAGTTTTAGTTTCTATAGTAGAAGCCTTAGTTTTAATTTCAGGTTCAATCTTTGCAATAACTTGTTTTTTTTCTGTAGCAATATTAGGTTGTGTTTCTACAATTTCTGTCTTTATTTCTTCTTCAATAATAGAATCTATTTTTACAATCTCTTTAGTTTTTTTTATTGGGGTACTTTTTTTTATAACAGGTGCTACTTTTTTAACTTTAGAATTAGTTTCATTAGTTGACTGTTTATTATTACTAGTAATTTCCTTTTTTTTTGTAAATACAGTTTCTAATTTTTGAATTACTTCTGTATTAATATTCTCAGCAATTCTAGTTTCAGTTTTTTTAAGAGTATCAGTATTCGAAATTATTTTTTGTTCTTGGTTCTTATTACAAGAAATTAAAGCGGTAGCAATAAAAATAAAAGGGGTTAACTTCATGGTTGAGTGGAGATAAATTGTATTTATGTTTTAATATAATTCTACTTATGTTGACGATTATGTTTAAGGAACCTAACAAAAGTTAAAATAATCAAATTGTATTATTTGATATTTAGTTATGTGAGTAGTAAATACAAGCTTAAAAATGAAGAAGGAACTTATTTTATAAGTTTTGGAGTTGTAAAAGAGGTAGATGTTTTTACAAGGGGTATTTATTACGGTTATGGATGAGGTTGATTTTATTTATGGATTTGTAGCGCATAACTTTAAAAGAGGAAAATTAAAAAAAACACTTTAAAAAATTTAAGAAATCTCTTTCAGAAGAATATAGAATGTACTGGTCACTACCTAAAAAAATCTTTTATGAAAAAAAGGATTTAAATTAGGTTCAGATTTGTAAGGGAAAAATATGAAAAAGAAGTTATTAGAGTGGCTAATAAAATACTAGTCAATGATTTGGTTTAATAATATGTTTTAATTACCAGGGATTACTTCCCAATACAATATAATAAACACAGTACTTAACAGTAGGTCAGGTGTGTTAAAGGTATGTTATTTGTTTTTTTTAAAGTATTTTTTGTGTTTGCCTAAATTTAAACCAATTGAATCTTTTCTTATATCAAAAACTTTCAATAATAATACATTATCATTTTTATGAACTTTGTGAAGTTGATTGTTTATTCTTATTAAACCGAGTTTGTTTCGGTTATTAGATGATTTAACAAATCCTAAATATGTTATTTTTGGCCACTTCTTTTTTTGAGTTTTTTCTTTTCTTTTTTTAGGAGTATGCTTTTTGTATAATGTTTTTTTGAAATAATTTTTATTTAAAAATGGATCATGGGTTAGTTTTTTTAATAAAAAA
>CAZJGP010000045.1:0-12719 GCA_964545595.1 uncultured Flavobacteriaceae bacterium
GGGTTGGGTTGAAAATCAATTTTGGAATTTTTGTTCTGGAAGAGAAAATACATATCAAATTATTCATAATGCTTTTACTTCAATTTCAGAGTCTGGCGATTTAGATGAAATTATCCAAGATGTCTTTTATGGTAATCGTGAGTAATGACTGCCAACAACTAAATATAAGTAATAAAAATAAATAAAACACTTACATATGTTTTCTAGGGTGGTATTTCTCTAAAGTTTCTGCTAAGTGTTTTCTATCAACATGCATATAAATTTCAGTGGTGGTAATGCTTTCATGACCAAGCATTTGTTGTATGGAACGTAAATCTGCTCCATTTTCTAATAGGTGAGTAGCAAAAGAATGTCTAAAGGTATGGGGACTTATATTTTTTTTTATTCCAGCTAATTTCACTAGTTGTTTTACAATAGTAAAAATCATAGCTCTTGTTAAACAATTCCCACGTCTATTTAAAAAAACAGTGTTTAAGTGTTCAGGTTTACAATTAATAGCTGTTCTTGAGCCTTTTATATAATTAGTTATTAAGTTTTCGGTGTGTTCGGCTATTGGTATTAAACGTTGTTTGTTACCTTTACCAGTTATAGCTATAAATCCTTCTTCAAAATATAAATCAGATATTCTTAGATTCGTTAATTCACTAACACGTAAACCACAACTGTATAAAGTTTCTATAATGGTTAAATTACGTTCAGCCTCAGCTTTATTATAATCAATCATAGCAATTATCTGATCAATTTCTTCTGTACTTAAAGTATCTGGTAATTTTTGTCCTATTTTAGGACTTTCAATTAAGTCCATAGGATTATCTTCTCGGTAATTTTCAAAAACTAAAAAATCAAAAAACCCACGTAAACCAGATATTATTCTAGCTTGACTGCGTTCATGCATTACTTTAGCTATTTCAAAAATAAATTGAAGAATATCATTTTTTGAAATAGTTACAGGTTTAAGGTCTAATTCGTAACTTATGGAGTAATTAATTAATTTTCGAATATCCATTTCGTAATTAACTACACTATTTTCTAATAAACCTCGTTCTATTTTTAGATAGTTTAGATAATCAGAAAGTAGGGTATTCCAGTTCATGTTTTAAAAAATTATTAACTTAAAAGTTTAAAATATAACTAATTTGAAATAAAATAAATAACAATCTTCCTATGAAAAAAAATTGTTTATTAATAATATTGAGTATTTTTACCTTTACTTCCGCCTTAGCGCAATTAAAACCCTCTATAGGTATTAAAGCCGGACTTAATTTTTCTGATTATGAAGCAGGAGATGATTTAGATTTTGAATCTAACACAGGTTTTCATGCTGGTATTGTAGTGCATATTCCATTAGGAGAAAAATTTGGTATACAACCAGAAGCATTTTATTTATCAGAAGGAACAAAAGAAGATATTAGTGATATTGAATTAGATTTTGATTTTATAACCGTTCCTGTACTTGTTACATATAAAATATTACCAGGTTTAAGAGCACAATTAGGACCGCAATTTAGAGTAAACATTAATACAGAAGCTGATTTAGAAAATGGTTTATTTACTCTTGACGATGAACAAGAACTTGAAGAAGCTTTTGAAGATTTAAACTTTGATGCTGTTGCAGGATTAGAATTTAAATTTCCTGTAATTGGTGTTTTTGTACAAGCGCGTTATAATTTTGGATTAAACGACCTTGAAGATGATTTAGAATTAGATACACAGTCTTTTCAATTATCAGCTGGGTATCGTTTTTAGAAACCCTTATTTAGAATATATTTAAAACCGAAAGTTACGCAATGTGGCTTTCGGTTTTTTAGTACATTTGATTAAGAAAAATAAGTATCTTTTATGAAACTACTAATATTAAACGGCCCCAACTTAAATTTACTAGGTAAAAGAGAACCTGGTATATATGGTAGTCAAACTTTTGAAGAATATTTTGAAACGTTAAAGACTAAGTTTAATACAATTAATTTAGACTACAGTCAATCAAATTATGAAGGAGATTTAGTAACAGCAATACAAAATGCCGATGGTGTTTATGATGGAGTTGTACTAAATGCTGGTGCTTACACACATACCTCTGTTGCAATTGGCGATGCTATTAAAGCAGTAAAAGTACCAGTAGTAGAGGTACATATATCAAATACTTTTGCTCGTGAAGCTTTTAGGCATCAATCTTATATTTCTCCAAATGCAAAAGGAGTAATACTTGGCTTTGGCTTACAAAGTTATGAACTAGCAATTCAAAGTTTCTAAAAAGAAATTTCTGTTTTAAAAGAATATACTTATTGTAACTTATATTTTTTTAACAAATTTAATATCAACATTTTAAAGTTGATAAATAAGTATTGAGTATTGTAACATAAAAGCTTAATTTTGTTGTTTAAATAAGAGAATTCTTATTTTTACTTATTGAAGTAGTTTTTAAGTTTAATACTTGTTAATTACCTTATATTTAAAGACACACTATTAATTATATCACCAATGAAATTAAATAAATTTAGTCATCAAGTTACCCAAGATGATACACAACCAGCAGCACAAGCAATGTTGCACGCTATCGGTTTAACTAAAGAAGATTTTGAAAAGCCTTTAGTTGGAATTGCCAGTACTGGTTATGAGGGTAACCCTTGTAATATGCACTTAAATGATTTAGCTAAGCTTGTTAAAGAAGGTACTATTGACAGAGATGTTGTAGGTTTAATTTTTAACACTATTGGTGTGAGTGATGGTATTTCTATGGGAACTCCAGGTATGCGTTTCTCGTTACCATCTAGAGATGTTATTGCTGATTCTATGGAAACAGTAGTACAAGCAATGTCTTATGACGGATTAATAACTGTTGTAGGTTGTGATAAAAATATGCCAGGTGCATTAATGGCAATGTTACGTTTAAACCGTCCTGCTATTTTAGTATATGGTGGTACTATTGCTTCTGGTCATCATGGAGGTCAAAAGTTAGATGTTGTTTCTGCTTTTGAAGCATGGGGAGCAAAAGTTGCAGGTAATATAGATGAGAAAGAATATCAAGACGTAATCGAAAAAGCTTGTCCTGGTGCTGGTGCATGTGGTGGTATGTATACTGCAAACACTATGGCTTCAGCAATTGAAGCTTTAGGTATGGCTTTACCATATAATTCTTCGAACCCTGCTGAAGGAGAAGCGAAAAAAGCAGGATCTATTGCTGCTGGTAAAGCAATTAAAGTTCTTTTAGAAAAAGATATTAAGCCTTTAGATATTGTAACTCGTAAATCATTAGAGAATGCTATACGTTTGGTTACTATTATGGGTGGATCTACTAATGCGGTATTACACTTTTTAGCAATTGCTAGAGCTGCTGATATTGAATTTACATTAGAAGATTTCCAAAAAATAAGTGACACAACTCCATTTATTGCCGACTTAAAACCAAGTGGTAAATATTTAATGGAAGATGTTCATAGAGTGGGAGGTATACCTGCTGTATTAAAGTATTTGTTAAAGAATGGTTTATTACACGGTGACTGTTTAACAGTAACAGGTAAAACATTAGCTGAGAATTTAGCGGAAGCTCCGGACTTAGAAGAAGGTCAAGATGTTATTAAACCTTTAGACCAACCAATTAAAGCTACTGGTCATTTACGTATGTTATACGGAAACTTAGCTAAAAATGGTTCTGTTGCCAAAATTACTGGTAAAGAAGGTTTATTATTTAAAGGTACTGCTAAAGTATTTAATGGTGAATATGCAGCAAACGACGGAATTAGAGATGGTCTTGTTAAAAAAGGTGATGTAGTTGTAATTCGTTACGAAGGACCAAAAGGTGGGCCTGGAATGCCAGAAATGTTAAAACCAACAGCTGCTATTATGGGAGCCGGTTTAGGTAAAGATGTTGCCTTAATTACAGATGGTCGTTTTTCTGGTGGAACGCATGGTTTTGTTGTAGGACACATTACGCCTGAAGCACAAGAAGGTGGTGTTATTGGTTTAGTTGAAGATGGTGATATTATCACAATTGATGCGGAAACTAACTCTATTACTGTAGATGTTTCGGATGCTGAATTAGCAAAAAGAAAAGAAAACTGGACACAACCAGAATTAAAATTTAAAAAAGGTGTACTTTATAAGTATGCTCGTTCCGTATCTTCAGCTTCTGAAGGTTGTGTAACAGATGAATTTTAGTCTGTAGACTGAAAAGTTAAGATTTAAGAGAATAGATTAATTTTGACTAATTAACCAGTTAAAATATAAAGAATATTAAAAGCTCAATGCCGAAAGCCAAAAGCTGAAAGCCATAATGAGAGCGAAAAGCAATAAAACAATGAGCAAAACAGTTCGTATTACTGGAGCGGAAGCCGTAATTCGTTGCTTACTAGAGGAAGGCGTAGATTTAATTTATGGTTACCCAGGTGGAGCAATAATGCCGGTTTATGATGAGCTTTATAAGTATCAAGATAAATTAACACATATTCTTACTCGTCATGAGCAAGGAGCAACACATTCTGCGCAAGGGTATGCAAGAACAAGTGGTAAAGTAGGAGTAGCAATTGCAACTTCAGGACCAGGAGCTACAAATTTAGTTACTGGTATTGCTGATGCTCAAATTGATTCTACACCAATGGTATGTATTACTGGTCAAGTAGCTTCTCATTTATTGGGGTCTGATGCTTTTCAAGAAACAGATATTATTGGAATTTCTACACCTGTTACTAAGTGGAATATTCAAATTACTAAAGCCGAAGATATTCCTTCGGTAATAGCGAAAGCATTTTATATAGCTCGTTCTGGTCGCCCAGGACCAGTATTGGTAGATATTACTAAAGATGCTCAGTTTACAGAATTTGATTTTAGTTACGAAAAATGTAAAGGTGTTCGTAGTTATAAAGCAATTCCTAAAACAGAACCACAATCATTAAAAGATGCAGCAGCATTAATAAATGCAGCTAAAAAACCAATGATTGTTTGGGGTCAAGGTGTTATCTTAGGAGAAGCGGAAGCAGAGTTTAAAGCTTTAATTGAAAAGTCAGGGGTTCCTGCTGCTTGGACTATTTTAGGTGTATCAGCAATACCAACATCACATGATTTAAATGTAGGTATGGTGGGTATGCACGGTAACTACGGTCCAAATAAATTAACTAACGAATGTGATTTATTAATTGCCATAGGTATGCGATTTGATGATCGTGTAACTGGTAGTTTAGATACGTATGCTAAACAAGCAAAAGTAATTCACTTTGAAATTGACCCAGCCGAAATTAATAAAAATGTAGAGTGTGATGTTGCCGTAATGGGTAATGTAAAAAGCACTTTAGCTGAAATATTACCTTTGGTTAATGAGAACAAACATTCTGATTGGTTAGCTGAATTCAAGGCTTTTGATAAAATAGAGCAAGAAAAAGTTATTCAAGAAGAGTTGTACCCAACTAATGGAAAAGGAATTAGTATGGGAGAAGTTCTTCGTAACATAAATGAAGTTACTAAAGGAGATGCTGTTATTGTTACCGATGTTGGTCAACACCAAATGATGGCTATTCGTTATGCTGAATTTGCAAAGTCTAAAAGTAATGTAACTTCAGGTGGTTTAGGTACTATGGGGTTTGCTTTACCTGCAGCAATAGGTGCTAAAATGGGAGCTCCTGATCGTCAAGTTATTTCTATTTCGGGTGATGGTGGTTATCAAATGACTATCCAAGAGCTAGGAACAATTTTCCAAAACAAAACAGGGGTTAAAGTTGTTGTATTAAACAATGAATTTTTAGGAATGGTACGCCAATGGCAAGAACTTTTCTTTGAAAACAGATATGCTTCGACTGAAATGACAAACCCTGATTTTGTTAAGGTAGCAGAAGGTTACCATATACCTGCAAAAAGAGTTACGGAACGTGCTGATTTAGCGGAAGCTGTTAAAACTATGTTAGAGACAGACGGACCTTACTTTTTAGAAGTATGTGTAGAAAAAGAAAATAATGTATTCCCAATGATACCAACAGGAGCTTCGGTTTCAGATATAAGATTGAGTTAAAATGGAAGAAGAAAAAAAACAATATTTTACCCTTTCGGTATATACAGAAAATAACGTTGGTTTAGTTAACCGTATTTCAACAATTTTCTTGAAGCGTCATGTAAACTTATTAAGTATGACTGCTTCAGAATCAGAAATTGAAGATGTATATCGTTTTACGATATTAGTTAAAATGACTGAGGAAAAGGTTAAGAAAATCGTTGGTCAAATTGAAAAGCAAATTGAAGTAATTAAAGCTTTTTACCATACAGATAGCGAAATAATTTCTCAAGAAACTGCTTTATATAAAGTAGCTTCTGGTTTATTATTCGACGAACCACAAATTCAGAATATTATTAAAAGAAGTGGAGCTTCTATAGTAACTGTAAACAAAAAGTTCTTTGTAATACAAAAAACTGGCCGTCGTATAGAAACTGAAGCATTATATTCTGCTTTAAAACCTTACGGACTATTGCAATTTGTACGTTCTGGTCATATTGCTGTATCTAAAGAATCTATGAATATTTCTGAAGTACTAGAAGACTTTGACGAATAGACTAAGATAGATTTATTAAATATAAAAAGCCTCATTACTTAATAATGAGGCTTTTTTTATATTTAATTATTTTTTGCATGTTACAAAACAGTATTTTAGGCTTTAAAAATTTCTATTTTGATTTTAATACTAGTAATTGTTCTTATTATAATTGTTTACTTTTTTTTCATAAAGAAAAAAAACAAAGTAATAACTAAAGCCATACCAGAACATTGGCATAACTTATTGCTAGAAAATGTGCTTTTTTATAAAAAGTTAGACAAAGAAAATCAATTGTATTTTAGGCAAATGGTACAACAATTCTTAAATGATGTACATGTTGAAGCTGTAGAGTTTGAAATTGAAGAATTAGATCGTTTATTAGTTGCCGCAAGTGCAGTTATACCTGTTTTTGGTTTTGAAAACTGGAATTATCCAAATATTAAAACAGTATTAATTTATCCTGATTATTTTAATGAAGATTTAGAGTTTCATTCCAAAGCAAAAAATAAAAACATAGGAGGTTTAGTAGGTAATGGTCGTTTTGACAATCAAATGATATTATCTAGAAGAGCTTTACACCACGGATTTACAAATAAAACAGACAAAGGAAATACTGGTATTCATGAGTTTGTACATTTATTAGATAAACTAGATGGTAAAATTGATGGTATTCCGAGCAAATTAATGGATAATAAAAATATCATGCTTTGGCTCGATTTAATTCATGATAAAATGGAAGCTATTAATAACAACAAATCTGATATTAGAAATTATGGTGGAACGTCTAAAGAAGAGTTTTTTACTGTTGCCTCAGAATATTTTTTTGAAAGGCCAATGCTTTTAAAAAGAAAACACCCTAAATTATATAAAATGCTTTCAGAGTGTTTTAATTTTGTATAATTATATAATAATAAGCTAGACTATATTAATTATTCATTCAACTTCCAGTCATATTCTAAATATGAAATTTCAGTATCAGTACTAATTTTTTCTTGATTAGTGTATTTATTAATAAAAGGAATAACTCCTTCTTTAAAATCAACTTTATACCAGTCAAATATTTTACTTATTTGAAGTTTATCCGAAGAAATACTGTTTTTTGATGCATCATTTATCCATTGTTTAGACAAAGCATTTAATTGTCTGTTTAATTTAGCTGGTACAAATGCTTCGTTAGCTAAACTAGGACAAGAAATTGCAGCACAATTAAAAGCTACATGTAATCTTGGTTCATTATAATTAGGTCTAACAAGACTATTTTCAATTTCATTTAAAGAATATACATTTGCTCCTGATTTAACAAACTTTTTATCCCAAGGCTTTCCATTATTAATATCCATTATACTAGAAACCGGATAGTTACTTGCTACTAAATGTACTGTTGATGCATTGTATAAATTAAACCAATAAGCTAGTTTTTCATTTCTAGACCAATCTTTTTTAGGTGGAGTGTTTTCTAAATGTAATAAATAAGCTTCTATTTTAGGAAGTGCGCTTTTAAAGCCTTTGTAATTCACTTTTCCTTTATTGGATACATAAGTTTTTGTTAATACATTCCAAGCATCATGGTTAGGCCTTACAACAACAGGCTTTTCTATTACTTTAGCAGGAATAGCTTCTTTAACTGTAGCCGATTTAACAGCTACTTTTTCTTTAACTATAACTTCATTATTTTCAACAATTTCCTTTTTAACAGCTGCTTTTTCCTTTAACTCTTCCTTTTTTTCCGATAGAGTACTAGTTACTTTTTCTTCAATAATCTCAACCTTTTCTTCTATCGTTTTAATTTCTTCCTTTACAACTTCAGGTATAACTTCTTTTACTTTTTCAATTTGATCTGTAGTGGTAACAATAGCATCTTTAGATGAAGATGTATTACAAGAAATAATTAATAATGCAGTAATTAATAAGGATAGTATTTTCATAGTATTTTAAAATATAATCGTCGTTAATGATTTGGTATAATTACAATTAGACATTAGAACTAATTTATAGCATAACTTTTAAAAGTTACAATTTAATTAAATACTAACTAGGTTTTTCTTCAAATTCAAGGCAATCTATACGAATTTCATTAGTTAAAAGTTCTTTCTGAAGTAGGTTACAATAGTTAGCTATATTATTTTTTTCATAGAATTTACAACCAAAACAGGTCCTCTGTACACTTAAAACTCCCTTTGCGTTTAATTTATAAATTAATTCACTTAAGGTTTTAAATACACTTTCTTGTTCTTCATAACTAAAGGTGTCTATTTGCTCTTTTAATACATTTGAAAAATCATGCGTTTCATAAACGGTCTGTTTACCTAATTCCGATAATAAAATTAAATAACTACGGCTATCCGATAAAGAATAGTCTTTAATTATTAATTTTTTTTGTCTAAAATTTTAATAGCGTCACTTATAGTAGGTTTAGTAACATTAAACTCTTTTGCTAAATGACTAACATTACACAAGCTACTTTTATGAAAAGCTAAAAAAATAAGTATCTGTATTTGAATAGAGCTTAACTTTATAGCTTTAGCTTTTTGTCATAACAAAATTTTAAAAACTTCAGATACTCGTTCTAAGCCAGCAACAATTTTGCTTGAAAGATCTTTTTCTTGCTGCTCAGGGTTAAAAGGACTATTTTCCATAAATTAAATATACTATTTATTAAGTTACGTTAGTTATCCTAATTAAAAGTATCTATTATTTCTTCTATTTTCTCCTTAATTATTTCATACTTAATGTGCCCAAAATTATTATATAATATTTCGTAGTTATCATTAAATACAAGCATAGTAGGAGTACCTCTAAATTGATTTAAAGTAAATGTTTGCGAAATTACTTCTTGTTTCTTTAAATAAGCAATCACTCTCTTTTTCATATCTATTTGTTCAAACTCAGGCCAAATAGAATAATTAGGGTTAGTATTACAAATATCAATTGCACCTTTTTCAAAATCGAACGTTTCTTCATCTGCTATAGAATCCATTGCTATTGGGAACTCAATAGGTTGATCAAAAGTATTAATTCCAATTTGAGATAAACTTTTTTTAGTTTCTCCTACAACTTCATTTTTGAAAATCAATAATTCTGTGTTTTTCAAATTATTAAACTCATAATCTTCAAAAGCCGTTGAAAGTCCTAAAAATGATAGCTCTTTATTAAATTCCTTATAAAGCTTGTTTACAAACGGAATTCCGTATAAAAAACATCCAGGGCAATTTACTTGAAACACAAAAAGAAAATTGAGCTTTTTTAATTCAAATTCTCCTTTTATTAAGGCATCATGATGAAGTAATAATTTTTGCATAGTAAACACAAGATAATTAATTACTTTAATGATTTAATAAAAAAGCCTTGATAAGATTATTAATCAAATAGAAAAAACAGAAATAAGAGAATCTTTTTTTTTAACATTAACATAAACTGTATATTTCTACTATTATTAAGCTTAAAATTACATTTAGGCTTAAAAAATAAAACACACACATGGCTTTAAAGGTTGCAATATCTCATAAAACAGTCTATAAGTATAGTAAAAAGGTAAGTTTATCTCCACACATATTTAGATTACGACCAGCACCACATAGTAGAACTCCTATAGAATCGTATTCTTTAAAAATAAAACCAGAAAATCATTTTTTTAATTGGCAACAAGATGCCTTTGGAAATTATTTGGCAAGAATAGTTTTTCAGGATAAAACTGAAGAAATGTCTATTGATGTTGAAATTATAGCCGATTTAAAAACTATTAACCCATTTGATTTTTTTGTTGAAGAATCTGCTGAAGAATTTCCATTTGAGTATTCTGATGAGATTAAAAAAGAATTACAAGCTTATTTAGAGGTTGAAGAAACAGGGCAATTAATAAATGACTTTATTGCTACCGTAGATATTACCCCTAGAAAGACCATTTATTTTTTAATAGACTTAAACATGTTAGTCTATAAATACATGAAATATAACATCCGTATGGAACCGGGTGTACAAAGTTGTGAAGAATCTTTAGAATGTAAAAGCGGATCATGTAGAGATTTTGCTTGGATGATGATCCAAATTTTAAGAAACATGGGCTTTGCCGCTCGTTTTGTTTCAGGGTATATTGTACAATTAAGTGCTGATGAAAAATCATTAGATGGCCCCTCTGGACCCGCTCAAGATTTTACCGATTTACATGCCTGGGTAGAAGTATTTTTGCCTGGTGCAGGTTGGGTTGGGTTTGATCCTACATCTGGTTTATTAGTTGGCGAAGGGCATATACCTTTAGCCTGTACACCACATTATCAAAGTGCTGCTCCAGTTACTGGTATGAGTGATGTTTGTGAAACAGAATTTGAATTTTCAAACTCTGTTGAACGCTTAGTAGAATCACCAAGAGTAACTAAACCTTATACTAAAACTCAATGGAAAGAAATTTTAAAACTGGGAGATAAGGTTGAAAAGCAGCTAGTAAAAAACGATGTTCGTTTAACCATGGGAGGGGAGCCTACTTTTGTATCCATAGATGATATGGAGTCTCCGCAATGGAACACAGATGCTGATGGGCCACATAAAAGGCAATTAGCAGACGATTTAACAAAACGATTATTAGACAAAATTGCTATTGGTGGAGCATTACACAATGCACAAGGAAAATGGTACCCCGGTGAACCTTTGCCTAGATGGTCTACCGAATTGTATTGGAGAAAAGATGGTAAAAAGATATGGCATAATACCGCATATATGTCCTCTTTTTCGCCAAATGCAGTATTACCAGATAATGCAGCACATTTATTTTTAACTACACTTACTAATTATCTAAATGTATCAAACCAACATATTATTCCTGCAATGGAAGATATGTACCATCAATTATGGGAGCAAGCTAATTTGCCTGTTGATGCTGACGGAAATACCGAAAATGATTTTTTACAAAAGCAATTAGCCGATATTCTTTCTAAAGGGAATAACTTACCAAAAGGATATGTTTTACCTTTAAATAACGCTGAAGATGTTTGGTATACAAGCGAATGGCACTTTCGTAGAAACAACTTGTTTTTAACTCCAGGAACATCTCCGATTGGTTTACGTTTACCTTTGGGTTCTTTAATTCAAAAACCTGGTTATAGTGAGTTTCCGGTTTATCAAACAGAATTATTCTCAAAAAAGAAAAAACTTCCTAGTTATAAAAGACTAGTTAATATACGTTATAAAGATTTTTGTGAAAACGGCTTAGATATAAACAAACCAAATTATTTTATTCGTACGGCTTTATGTGCTGAAGTTCGAGAAGGTAAATTGTATTTATTTTTACCACCTTTAGATGCTGCCGAAGCATTTTTAGATTTAATAGCCTCTATAGAAGCTACGGCTAAAGCTTTAAATATTCCTGTCGTTATGGAAGGTTACGACCCTCCGCATGATAATAGGTTACAGTCTATGAAAATTACGCCTGACCCAGGGGTAATTGAAGTTAATGTACACCCAATGAAAAGTTGGGAAGAGCTTGTTCAAAATACCGAAACGCTGTATGCAGAAGCTAAAAAATCGCGCTTAGGTACTGAAAAATTCATGCTAGACGGTAAACATACTGGTACTGGCGGAGGTAACCACGTTACTTTAGGAGGAGTTACTCCTGCTGATAGTCCTTTATTACGTAAACCTAGTTTATTACGTAGTTTATTAACCTTTTGGCAACACCATCCTGGTTTATCGTATTTATTTTCAGGAGCATTTGTTGGGGCTACCAGTCAAGCTCCAAGAATTGACGAGGCTCGAATGGAAAATTTATATGAATTAGAAATTGCTTTTAGCCAAATACCTAAAGATGGAGAAGTTCCTTTTTGGTTAACCGATCGTTTATTTAGACATTTATTAACCGATTTGACCGGAAATACACACCGTGCAGAATTTTGTATTGATAAATTATATTCTCCGGATTCTTCATCGGGTCGTTTAGGAATTTTAGAGCTTAGAGCTTTTGATATGCCTCCGCATCCACAAATGAGCTTGGTGCAAATGTTATTAATACGAACATTAGTTTCGTGGTTCTGGAAAAAACCTTATGAACATGATTTAGTTCGTTGGGGAACTGAGCTACATGATAAATTTTTAATAGAACATTTTGTTAAAGAAGATATTAAAGATATTGTTGCACAATTAAATAGAGCTGGTTATAAATTTAAAGAAGAATGGTTCGATCCATTTTTTGAATTTAGATTTCCTGAAATTGGTCGCGTA
>CAZJGP010000046.1:0-7983 GCA_964545595.1 uncultured Flavobacteriaceae bacterium
GATTTAACTAATGCAGAAAAAGATATTAGAAAAATTGAAAATCATATTAAAACTAATATTTTTTATAATCAAGCAAAAACGGAAGTTAGCTCTATAGAAAGTATACTGAAAAATAAAATAGCAAATACATCAAGCTTATTGGCTTTCTATGCAGCCATTTTCAATGAATTAGATTATAATTATGAAATTGTTCTAACCTCTAAAAGGAATGAGTTGTTATTTGATAAAGATTATGAGAGTTATAATTTTTTGCAAAAATACTTAATTTACTTTCCTGATATTGATTTATACTTTGAGCCAACTAATTATGAAAATAGGCTAGGTTTTCCTGATCCTTACTTAATGGATACTTATGGTTTATTTATTAAAAAAGTAAAAATAGGAGATTTTGTCTCGGGCGTTGGTAAAGTAAAATATATTAAGCCTATTGAATATGATAAAACAGCATATGATCTTTTGTTAAATGTCAGTTTTGAAGAAGAAAACATTAGTAATATTAATGTTAATTTGGAACGAGAAATGAGCGGATATTATTCCGTGAATTATCAGCCTTTTATTCATTTAGCAAAGCCTGAACAAAAAAATGAAATGGCTGAAAATATAGTTAAATATATAAGTGATAAAATAATCATATTAGAAACTAAATTTGAAAATGAAGCGATAGAAAGCTTTGGTGAAAAACCAATGAAAGTTGTTGCTAAATTTACTTCAGAAAACTTTGTTCAAAATGCTGGTAATAAATATCTTTTTAAAGTAGGAGAACTTATAGGGCCACAATCAGAGCTTTATCAAGACACTAAAAGAAAACTTCCTGTTTCGTCAAGTTATAAAAGAAGGTTTAACAATAAGTTAATAATTAAAGTACCTTCAGGTTATAGTTTTAAGAATTTAGAAGAGTTAAATATTGATGAATCATATAGCGATGATAATGAAGTGTTATTTTCATTTAAATCTTCATACACATTAGTAGACGATTTATTAACAATAAATATTAATGAATTTTATAATAAGAATATAATCCCTTTAAACTTATACGAAGACTATAGAAAGGTGATTAATAGCGCTGCTAACTTTAATAAAGTAACTTTAATACTTGATAAGTAGGATGTTATGTAAAATTTAGTATCTTTGGCTTAATAATGGAAAACTCAATAATTAATATATCTGTCAAATCATGTTTAAAACATGTACTTCGAATGATCTTTCATTCGAGGAAGGACGTTGTATGTAATTATATTTTCAGATAAGTTGTAAAACATAATTCAATATACTTTTAAAGCGTCCATATTTTGGACGCTTTTTTTTATGATCAATTTTAAATTTTAAGTTATGAAACTACATTTTAACAAACGCTCTCTAATGTCGATAAAATCGATCAACGTTGTCATGTGCTTTTCTAAAGTGCTGATGTATAAAAGGTGCCTCAAATTGAATATGGATATACAATAAATAAGTATACATAAGCAAACAAAAAGGGCACCTTAATAAGGTGCCCTTTTTGTTTGCTATATAATTACTAAATGAATTAAAATGAAAACTATAAGAAGAATACAAAATATATTAGACGATTTGTTAACCGAGTGGTTAGAAAGCTATATACACAAAGTGAGTAGAACATTGTATCCTAGACCAGATTTAGAAGAGGTTGATGATACGGATGATGATGATGAACCTATATTGTTTATATAGATCAAATAACTACAAAAGCTCAAACATTAATTATGTTTGAGCTTTTGTAGTTATTTGATATTATTCAAATGTTGAATTAATCCTGTATCGTTAAAAAGTTTTGCTCTGGAGTTTAATAGCTTATTTTTCATAGAATTTTTCTTCAATTCAGCTTCTATGAGTTTTCGTTCATATATGTTTAAAGATAATAAAGAGCTTTCACCAATAAAGTATTTTCGTTCAGAAGCTTTAACTAATGTTTTATAATTTTCTACCATATCAATTATGATGTTATATTGTTTATGAATAGAGTTAATAGCTACATATCCGTTATTTATTTTATTTTCAATTTTTAGTTTTGTACTTAATTGTTCAAAATTAGCATCTTGTAATTTGTATTTGGCTAATTTAAGGTCAGCTCTTTCTTTTCTTAAAAAAATTGGTGTTGAAAAATTTATATTAGCTTTAAATTCTTTTGTGTTAAAAGTTTCTGTTTCTAAAGGGCTTGAAGATATAAAATTATAACCTACATCTAATTTTGGTAATAATTTATTCTTTTTTAAACGTCTATCAACTTCTAACCCTGATACTTTTGAACTTAGAGCTGAAATTTTAGGATGTTGATCTATAGAGAAATTTTGATTAATATAATTTTCTATTTCTAAAGTTGAAACTAAAATAAGTTTATTCGGTAGTGTTGGTTGAATGTTATCATTTAATTCTAAAGGGATATTATTCAGCCAAATAAAATTACTGGCTTTTAACCTTTTTTCATTTAATTTTAATTTATTAGCTTCTAAATCAACTAGTCTATTTTGTAATATAATTTTAGATTCAATACTATCTATAGCAGCACTTGAGCCTGTTTCTACATTTCGTTTTACAGCTCTAAAACGATTATCGGCATTTTTTAAATAATCTTTAAATATTAGTTGTTCGTTTTTTGCTTTTACCCAATCAAAATAAGCCAAAGAAGCATCTAGTAATAATTGATTCACTAAAAGTTCTCTTTCCGATTCGGATTGTTTAACAAAAAGTTTTGCTTTTTTTAATGAGGCAGCTCTGTCATTTATTAATAAGCCTTCAAGAACAGATACTGTAAGTCCGAAAGAAAACAGACCTTCATCAGGAACATCATCTTCAGGGTTTAAGAATACTCCTGAATTCTGTTCAAAGTTTGCTTTAAATTCAATACCATACCAAGTAGGAACTTTAAAAGTACCACTCAAAAGATCAAAGTAATCAATTCCTTTAAATTCTTTTGTTTTAAAATCAATTTCAATTTTAGGGTCAAAACCACCTCTTGATTTTAATAACTTAGCTTCTCCTTGGCTAAGTACTAAATTAGCTTGTTTAATTATTGGGTGATGCTTTTTTACATAACCCATATACTCTTCATAACTCAATATATTTAATCCTTCTTGTGTTGTTTGTTGGGCTATAGCAATACAAGATGTTAAGAGTATGATATATGTTGTTATAAATTTTATCATTTCGATTTTTTATCAGTCTTGTTAGACTTTGTTTTTGGTGTATAATAGTCAGGTGGAAAACCATTTAATTGTCTCCATAACTCATACCATAATGGAACATTATCTAATAAAGCTATTGTTAATGCACCTGAGCCAGGTCTTAACCTTTCGGGCCATGTATTTTCATCTTTATTTGGTGCAATTAATACACGAAACTTTCCATTATCACTTATAAAAGTTTCTACAGCTACTATTGTTCCGGCATAAGTACCAATGGAAGCGTTGGGCCAACCACTAAAGAAAATAGCAGGCCATCCATCAAATTGTACTCTAATTTTTTCGCCTACGTGTATCAGCGGCAAGTCGATAGGAGATATAAAAGTTTCTACAGCTAAATCGTAATTGCTAGGCATTATGTTTACTATTTTTTCACCTGCTTTAAATGTTTCTCCAATACCTGAGCGCAAGGCTTTATTTATATAACCATCTTGAGGAGCTGTTATATAATATAATTGATTACGTAAACTGTAATTTGCTGATTGATTTTCTAGTTTTAAAACTTGTGCTTCTGTTTCAAACTGACTAGACTCTGCAGAGTATAAATCACTTTTTGCTTTTGCTATTTTGTTTGCAAATTCGGTGTTTATTCTGCTTATCTCTATTTGAGAATTGAAAATTTGATTTTGACTTACTAAAAGTTTATTCTCCTTCTCAATTAATTTAGCTTGCATTTCTTGAAGCTTAACTCTCTTCATTTCTAAATCGACCATTGATTTTAGACCTTCTGCTTGTAAAGTTTTTGTTCTTTCAAATTGAGCTTTACTAACTTCTGTATTTGCTTTTGTAGCTTGAAAAGCAATACTATCACTTTGAGCCTTTAATTTAGATTGTTTTAGTTTATTTCTAGATTGGCTTAATTTTAGTTTTCTTTCTTGTTCTAAGGATGCTATTTGATTTTTTAAAACATCTGTTTTTCCTTTATAAGAAGCAACTGATTTGTTTTTTACATCTCTTTGTGAGTTTGTTCTTTCTACTAAAAGAGGATCAAAATATTCGCTCTTAATTTCTGATATAAATAAGATAGTATCTCCTTTTTTAACAGAGCTACCTTCGTTAACATACCACTTTTCAATTTTCCCTGGTATAGGTGATTGTATTGTTTGTGGTCTTTGATCTAATGATAATGTTGTTACAAACCCTGTACCTGAAACATTTTGTGTCCAAGGTAAGAACAAGCAAATAAAAATAATAATAAATGATAAACCTAAAAAGCGATTAAACAATGTATAATGCTTTGCTTTTTGTGCTTTTTGATAAGCCTTATATTTTTCTAATTCTATTTGCTTATGAAGCTGGTTGTTAGATATATTTAGCATAATTAATCTTCTTTAGTATTATTAATTAACACTCCATCCGTTAAAGTCACTTTTTTGTTACACTTGTTATTCCAACGAGCACTTCTACTAGCAACAATTAATGCCCAAGGTTTATCTGGAGCAATTAAAAATTCTATAATTTTAGTTGCTTCTTCATGATTAAACTCTTCTAAGGCATCTTTTAATAACAATAATTTTGGCTTTTTAATTATTGCAGCAGCAATACCAATTCGTTTAGAAATAGTATGAGGAACCTCTAACCCTTCTGATTTAATAACGGTATTAATACCATTTGGTTGTTCTTTAATATAATTAAGAAGACCAACATTTTTTAAAGCCCAGTGTAATCTTTCAGGAGTAATTGTAGGGTCTCCGAATGTTATATTTTCTAAAATAGTACCGTGGAACGGAGTTTGCTCAGGTAGAGCTTGACCGATAGAATCTCGGTATTCTTCCAATTGTACTGCTCTTATAGATATGTCGTTTATATAAATAGCTCCTTTTGTGTGAGGTTGTAAACCAGAAATTATTTTTAATAAACTAGATTTACCAGAACCAGGAGGCCCTTGTAATAATATACGGTCACCAGCATTAATTTTTAAATTAGCTGATTTTATAACTTCTTTTTCGTCTGTAGAAATATGTGATACATCATCTAATTCAATAGAAAGTGGTTGTTCTGCTTCAAATGGATTAACACCCGTTTCAGGGTCCATTTCTTTATCTACTACTTGACCTATTTTTTCTAAAGATGTAAGAACATCATAAAAAGATTCAAGACCTGAGATAAGCTTTTCAACAGAACTTATGACTAATAGAATAATAATTTCTGCAGCTACAAACTGTCCAATGTTCATTTGTTGATTTAAAACTAAAAGACCACCGATAATTAATAGACCAGCAGTAACTAAAATTTTAAATACAATCATTTGTGCAAATTGCTGCATTAAAACTTTAAAGTGACTTTCTCTAGCGTTTATGTAATCTAACGTTAATTCATCATTACGCTCTAAGATCAAATTTGTTTTACTTGATATTTTAAAGCTTAATACTGATCGTGCTAATTCTTGTATCCAATTGGCAACTTTGTATTTGCTTTTAGATTCTCTTAAACTAGTTTCCATACCGGTTTGCGCAGTATATTTAAATACTAAATAGATTAAACCTATAAGTAAGAAACCATAAATAATGAAAAAAGGATGGTAAAAAGAAAGTAATATAAGCCCAAATACAATTTGTAAAATTGCAGCAGGAAAATCAATTAATAATTTAGAAAGACCTTTTTGTACTGTAAGAATATCAAAAAAACGATTTGCTAATTCGGGCGGGTAGTAATCACTGAATTCACTAAGTTTTATTTTAGGAAAACGGTAAGCAAGTTCAAAAGATGTTCGCGTAAATATTTTTTGTTGCATATTTTCTAAAATACGCACTTGCATCATTTGTAATACTCCTTGAAAACCAACACCGATAGTAACTAATACAACTAAAATTATCCAAGAACTACTTATTTGTGCTCCTTGAATAAGATTAATAATTGCTTGAATACCTAGTGGTAATGATAAAGCTACCAGGCCAGCAAAAATAGCATAATAGAAAATATGCTTTATATCTCTTCGGTCTAATTGCATTAAACCAACAAATCTTTGCCAAGGTGTTTTAATTTCTTTAGCCATACCTTTTTTTGTTTTTTCTTACAAAAACAAATATAATAGTAATACTATTATTTATAGGTGTTTTTAACGCTGTTTTAATATATGTTCCTAACTATATCGTTTGTTTTTTTATAGTTTTAAAAGAAGTTAATTTAACTTATAATAAATCTGTTGTGTATCTAACCAATCTAAGAGTTCTGTATTAATATTAATTTTAAGTCTTCTACTCGGCATTGTTAAAGAAACTTTTTCTTTTGTTTCAAATACAGTTACACTTAAGCTATGTGAACCTGTATTTGAAACTAGCGTATGGTGTAGATTATCTACATAAGTCTCTGTAAGGTCTGTTACATTTAATTGTAATGTTAGTTTACGTGCAAATTGGTCAATAACATCGTGTAATAACATAAAATTATTGAATTGAATACGGGGTTCCCCTTTTTTACCAGTGTCTTTATTAGTCCAGCCTTCTCGTATGTATGCTTTAATATGCACAAAGGTATTTTTTACCAAATAAGGTCTAAATTTTAGATACTCTTCTCCGAAAACACGAAACTCATTAGCCATGTCATAATCTTCAATATAAAAAGTAGCCCACCCTTTTCCGTTTTTTGAAACTCGATGTTCTACACTAGTAACAACTCCTCCAAAAGATATTTCTCTATTTACAATTAAATTTAAGTCAGCAAAATCTTGAAGTTTTCCATTACAATAATGTTTTAAAGCTTGCTTATGGTCATCTAAAGGATGACCAGAGATATAGATACCAACCACTTCTTTTTCTTTAGCAAGTTTTTCCATTGTACCCCATTCATCACAAGGCGGCACAATCGGTTCTGGAATTTGGACATCGCTAGATTCTCCAAATAAACTTACTTGAGAAGAGTTTTCGCTTTCTTGAAATTTACTTCCAAACTTAATAGCTTTTTCAAGAAAAGTAGCACCTGTTCCTTCGTTATGAAAAAACTGTGCACGGTGAGTTTCTCCTAAAGAATCAAACCCACCAGCAAGTGCTAAACTTTCAAAAGCTTTTTTGTTAGCGGCTCTTAGATCTATACGCTTGGCAAAATCGAATATAGATTCATATTTACCATCTTCTTTTCTATTGTCAACTATTGTTGCTACAGCACCACTACCAACTCCTTTAATGGCAGCCATTCCAAAACGTACTGCTCCTTCATCGTTTACAGAAAATTTATTGAATGATTCATTAACATCAGGGCCAAGTACGTTAAGTCCCATTCGTTTACATTCTTCCATGAAAAATGTAATTTGCTTAATGTCATTCATGTTATTGGAAAGCACGGCAGCCATATATTCTGCTGGGTAATGTGCTTTACAATATGCGGTTTGGTAAGCAATCCAGGCATAACAAGTGGAGTGTGATTTGTTAAAGGCATAGGATGCAAATGCTTCCCAGTCTTTCCAAATTTTCTCAAGTTTATCTTCGGCATGCCCTTTTTCCATAGCTTGCTTAATGAATTTGGGTTTCATTTTGTCAAGTACAGCAATTTGCTTTTTACCCATAGCCTTACGCAAAACATCGGCATCACCTTTTCCGAAACCAGCGAGCTTCTGCGAAAGCAACATTACTTGCTCTTGATAAACCGTAATACCATAAGTTTCTGCTAAATATTCTTCGCAGGCATCAAGGTCATAGGTAATTTCTTCATCACCATGTTTACGAGCAATAAAACTAGGAATGTATTCCATTGGACCAGGTCGGTACAAGGCATTCATAGCAATCAAATCGGCGAAAACAGTAGGCTTAAGCGACCTCATGTGTTTTTGCATTCCAGGAGATTCATATTG
>CAZJGP010000047.1:0-3673 GCA_964545595.1 uncultured Flavobacteriaceae bacterium
AATAAAAGGAAGGTATAAATTAACTATCCTTATTGTTTTTAAGCTTGCTGTTAAGTAACTAAATTTGTGTTTCAAATATTACAGCTATGAGTTTACTTTTATGTATTGAAACTAGCACTACTAATTGTTCGGTTGCAATAAGCAAAAACGGAGAATGTATTGCTCTTAAAGAAGATAATAATGCTGGTTATTCGCATTCGGAAAGTTTACATTTATTCATAGAAGATTTATTAGCAGAACAAAAAATTACTTTAGATAATTTAGATGCTATTGTTGTAAGCAAAGGTCCAGGATCATATACTGGTTTACGTATTGGAGTTTCTACTGCAAAAGGTTTGTGCTATGCATTAGACATTCCTCTAATAGCAATTAATACTTTAGATAGCCTTGCGGCAGAAATAAAAAATGATGCAAATTGCTATATTGTTCCTATGCTAGATGCTCGCCGTATGGAGGTATATACCGCCACTTATACTGAAAACTATAAAAATATAGAGCCAACCAAAGCTTTAATATTAGAAGAAACAAGTTATAGTGAATTGTTAGAAAAACAAAAGACTATTTTTATTGGTAACGGTGTAGCTAAGTTTCAAGAAATTTGCAAACACCCTAATGCAGAGTTTATAGCAAACAAAGTACCATCTGCAAAAAACTTATGTGGATTAGCTCATCAAAAATTCGAAGCTAAAAACTTTGAAGATGTGGCTTACTTTGAACCTTACTATTTGAAGGATTTTGTTGCTGGGGTTAAGAAGAAAAAGGGTTAAATTTTTATAACCTTCCAAGTATTATCTAATTTAACCTTAAACGCTCCTTTTATATTGGTTGGTTGTACAACATCATACTCTAAAGGAATTAACAATTTATTAGATGAATCTAATACACCCATTTTTCCATTTCTTTTTACTATTAATTTACCTGTAGCTAGGTCAATTGTAATAAACTCATATAAAAAAGGGACCATTATTGAATTATTCATGTTAATAACACCGTACTTATTTCCTTTTTTAACATTGAATCCTTTTCCATTAATATTCTCAATAAAACTGTAATCAAAAGGGATTTTTATTTCTTCATTCGAGTTTATTATTCCATTTTTTCCTGAAGAATTTTTAGCTATTAAACAATCATTAGAAATTACCTCTTTAATTATATAATTAGATTTTAAAAGTTCATTTCCATTTGTATCTAAATATCCTTTAGTTTTTCCTTTTTCAAATAATATATTACCAGAGAAATCGCTGTTTAGTTTATCGTAAATTATTGGAGTTAGTAAACTTCCTCTTTCATCTGCTAAACCAATTTTATTCCCTCTTGTTATCAAATAACAACTTTTTCTTATATTCTTTTCATTAAAAACTTTAATTTGTTTTATAGCTGTATTTTCTATAGGCAACACTATTTCTCCTTTTAAGTTTACAAAACCTAATAAATTATTTTTTTCAACTTGTAGGAGCTCATTTTTTAAAGTTGTGATAGTAGAGTATTCACATGGAATAACAATCTTGTTATTAAAAAAATCAAATACACCTATTTTTTTAGCTTTTGAAAAAATACAACTATTGCTATCAAATCGGCTTATATTATCGTTATCAAAAGGCAATATGACTTTACTCGCACTATCTACAATTCCTTTTTTACCATTATGTTTAGCTATAAAAAAATCATTAGCTAACACTTGTTCTAAATTATATTTAAAATTTAAAAACTCTTCACCTTGTATATTAACAAACCCAGTTATATCACCTCTTTTAAAGCTAAATAAAAATTCTGATCTATCGTTAATTTTTTCAGGTGTTAATAATAATAACTCATCATATACACTAGATATTAAAAATTCCCCTCCGTAACTTATTAACCCAAATTTATCATTCCGTTTAATTTTTATAATCCCTCTATCTAAAACCTTATCAACTTGAAAGTCTGCTTCAATCAAATTTGATATACTCGTATTAAAATAATAATATTTGTTTTTCTTATTTAAAAAAACAGAATCACTTGCTGTTATTTCAGAAGTTGTAATGTTCCTTTTTAATTTTTTTCCACTTTTACTATATTTTACATCTAAAAAATTATTAGAAACCAAGTTATAGCCTGATGGCAGCAATAAATTCCCTTTTAGATCATAAAAAGATGCTTTCATTTTATTTTTATCTGAATTATATGCCCTAATAGATCTCTTATGTACTGAAATATTATCATATTTAAACGGTACAATCATTTTACCTAAAGTATTAATTACTCCCCATTTATCATCTTTTTCAACAACAGAGATTCCTTTATAAAAATTACTTGCACTTTTAAACTGATGCTTAATCTTAATGTCTCCTTTATTGTTTATATAACCATATTTATAACCTAGCTTAGTTAGTATTAAGTTTTCTTCGTATCTAATATTTGAAAACAAAGGTCTTATTCTATTTATATCATTAAGCTCTCTATTAAAAGTAATATCTGTTAGTCTTACTCCTTTTGAGTTATAAAATCCGTATTTATTACCTTTAAACACATAAACTAAATCTTCATTTGGAAGAAAATAAGTATCATCAAAAGACACTGGAATTATAATAGCACCATCTGTATTTATTGCGCCCCATTTATCATCTTTTCTTACAAAGGAAATCCCTTTATAAAAGAATGTTACTTCGTCATATTCTGAAAGATCTAAAACATTGTTTCCTAATTTATTAATAAAACATTTATCAATCAAGGCCAGCCCATCACTAAACCCTCTTGCATTATAACCTACCTTAGATATTATTGAATCATTATTTTTATTTAAATAAAAATAACTGGCTGCATTTTTTTTAGTTGGTATTAAATAGTCAAGTAATTTTACATCATCCGAAAAGATTTCTACTTTATTTTTATCTAATGCTAAAGTGTCCGACGATTGTTTAATCAAATCATTTGTAAGAGTTTCTTTAATTGAAATATTCTTTAAAGCAAAGTTCATTGAATTTATTTGCTTTACATTTTCTTTTTTTAAGTTCCCTAAAAGGGTATTTAATTCTTTTTTGTTTTCTGAAAAAAGAGAAACTTTGTCGATGTAGCCTTTTCTTGATTCAGTAACTACTGAAAAGTATTTTTGTAAATGTTTATCTATTAGCAATGGGTTTTTAAAAGCCTCAAAGTTTTGAATATATAACTCTTCAATCCTTGGTATGATCTCATCTCCCAATATACTTTGACACTTATCTAGATAATTAACAGAAGCTACATAGTCTTTATTATTAAGAGCTGTAACCGCTCTTAATAAATCTTTTGAAACTAATTGTTGCGTAGTTTGAGCAACTATACTTTTAAAAGATAAAATAGATAAAACAAAAACTATCAAAAGTTTTTTCATATATTAAGTTGTTTCAAACAAAAATATAATTAAAGTTATCATTCACAACTTATTACAACAATAAAAAAAGGCATTATTCAAAATATTTTGAATAATGCCTTTTTTATAAATAGTAACTAATTAACTTCTTACTTACTATACATATGTACCTCGCTAACAGGGAAAGGTATTGATATTCCTTGAGCTTCTAAACGAGTTTTAGCTTCTTCTAAAGTATAAAAATGTGCTGCCCAAAAATCTTCGTTTTTAGCCCAAAACCTAAGCGATAAATCTACAGAACTATCTCCTAAATTAGCTACTACTATTTGTGGTGCTGGCTCTGTT
>CAZJGP010000048.1:0-3773 GCA_964545595.1 uncultured Flavobacteriaceae bacterium
TTAGACCTAGGTCTAAATTAAAAGCTAGTCGGTTTTTTATACTAATATCATGTTGCATTTATTACTTGAATCTAAGTTACTATTAATCTTACATAATCATAATTTCATCTCAGATCGAATTCTTCAAAACTTGATTTTTTCCTTAAGAAACATACATAAAAAAAAGGAGCTTAAATTAAGCTCCTTTTTTATTAAACTCGCATTATAAAAATTAATGAAGTTTTATTTTCAAATAAATTAATCATTAGGACTAACCTCTATATCTCTAATTGAAATTTGTCCATAATCATTAGATCCAAAATGATTTTCTCTGGTTGTTTGTAAATAAGCTCCTGCTTTAAAATAATTTTCATCAGCATCACCTACATTAACTGATGTAAATAAAGTTCTAACTCTATTACCACTATTATTTAATTCATACAACCTTACTACGCTTCTTCTCATAGTTAATTCAAAGTAATATTCTGTATCCATTTTCATATCAAAATCTAAGTTCCTTGTATCGTCGTTCGTTTCTTCAACAACGTAACCTTGAATTCTTAAATTAATTGACCCTGAACTTTGTCCACCACTTCCTTGAGCTTGTACTCTAATTACATCATCAAAACGATCAGATCTTTCATGAATTTGACCAAAACATAAATTACCAGATGGTGGAAGGTTATCTACCTTAACTCTCCATTTCATAGAACGTTCTGTATTTGTTGTTCCATCCCAAAATCCATCACCTCCACCAATTTGCTCTCTTAACTCAGATCTTGAATTAGAAGAACCTCCTGATGTTGGATTTCCTGCATAACTTCTAAATACGGCATAACCATCTTCTTCAAAAAAGAAAGTACTATTGCTTAAACTTGCATCATCTGCATAATCTAATCCGTTATCTTCATTACCACGTCTAAAAGTACCTGTATATCCATTTAATTTCCAATTTCTTCTACCTCCAATAATATCTTCAGCAGAATCACCATTTGAAGAATTATTATTATCGTTACTGTCATTATTATTCGTATTCCCTACTTCCGTAAAAAACCATTGAAATCTATTACTTCCATTCCAATTATCAATTTCAATATTAGCACCATTAGAACGACTAGCATTATCAACAGCTATCGATTTTCGACTATCCCTACTTCTAATTCTAAAATATCCATTATTAGTAGGTAATATTTCCCATTGTTGATGTGTTTCTCCTCCATAGGCTCTTTGTTCAACATTAGCCCCGTTTGAGTTACTTCCGTTTCTAACTTCTAAAGATTTTCCACTATCAACACCACGTAACCTTACAAAACCATTACTTGTATTAATAACCTCCCATTGGCGATGTGTTTGCCCAGAACTTACCGAAGTACCAAATTGCTGTAAGTTAGCACCGTTTGAGTTACTTCTATTACTAATATTCATGAAACGATTACTGTTTCTGTTTCTTATGGTATAAATTCTACCATTTACAGGCGTAGCAAAAGATTGGCTCACTGCTGTTAATTCCGTGTTATCTAAATCTTCATCTACACTATCAGTCGAGCAACTGGTAATTGCTAGTGCCCCTAAAAGAGTACTAACAATTAAAGATGATGATAACACATTTTTTTCTTTAAAAAATTTCATAATTAAACTTGTATTTATAATAATGTTTTGAATAGTTTTGAAATAGTCTTTTCTAGAATAACTATATCGTTATAACTGTTATTGTTGTCAAAGTTAATCAATTTCATACTTTATGATTTAAAAAATTAAATATTTAACATATTAAAAATCAATTAAATAGCCTTTATTTAATTACTTAAAACAAAAGTAGGAGTATTCTTACTTTTTTAAAATGTGAATAATAATGATGTAAATTATTTTATAAAAAACAGTTAATTTACTTCTACATGAGTATTTTTAACTAAAAAAATCTAACAATAAATAAAATCCTGATTCTTGTGATCCTTTAGCTTGTATCCGAATAAAAACTTTACTTAATTAAAACCAAATAACTACTCTTTACTATTATAGTAATTATTACTTTTTACAGCGTTAGAATATATTACACTTTTAGAATTAGCTTTTTTGCAAGTCATTAATTAACATTAAAACTATTTAATAATAATTTAAAGGATTAAACTTAAACCATTACAACACAAAATAATGTTCATTTTTACGTTAAGTTTATTTTGTGCTACACACTCTTAATTACTACACTTATTTAGCTTTTAAATTCATAAAAAGTACTATTTTTGGCACATTAAAATGAAAACGATGTTTTACAATAAATTATTTAACAACCTGTGTCTTACTTCTAGCGAAAGCTGCAATACCATAAACACAACTACTACAACCCTTTGGGGTTCCTATACATTTATTTAAACCATCAATTTAGTAGTTACTTAAAACTACATTTCATTTATTATTTATAAAAAAACATACTCATGAACGTACTGAAATTCGGAGGTTCTTCTGTCGCAACTGCGAAAACAATAAAACAAGTATTACAAATAATTGCTAACCACAGTAAAACTGAAAACTTATTTGTGGTAGTTTCAGCCCTTGGTGGTGTAACTGATTTATTATTAAAAGCAGGAGCTCAATCAGCTGCTAATAATAACAATTACAAAGAAACTTTAGCTGAAATAGAAAAAAGACATTTAGATACGGTTCGCGAATTAATTGATGTAACAGAACAAAGTAGTGTTATTAGCAATGTGAAATCTAAATTAAATGATTTAGAATCGCTTTGCGAAGGTGCTTTTTTATTAAGTGAATTATCCCCTAAAACATCATCAGTAATTGCTAGTTATGGTGAAATTTTATCATCATATATAATTTCTGAAGCTGCTAAAGCTGAAAAATTAGATTTAATACTACAAGACTCTCGCGATTACATTACTACTGTGGAAGCACAAAAAGTAACTATTAATTACGAAGTTACTAACGCAAAAATTGAAGCTTTTACTAAAAGTAACAACCACAAAGTAGTTTTATTTCCTGGGTTTATTGCTAGCACTGAAGCTGATGAGCCTACAACATTAGGTCGTGGTGGTTCTAATTTTACAGCTGCTATTTTAGCTTCTGCTGTAAACGCAAAAGAATTATTAATTTGGACAGATGTTAGTGGTATGTTTACTGCTAACCCAAGAGTAGTAAAACAAGCTAAGCCTGTTTCACATATTTCATACCACGAGGCAATGGAACTTTCTCACTTTGGTGCTAAGGTTATATACCCTCCTACTATACAACCCGTATTAGAAAAAAATATTCCTATATATATTAAGAATACTTTTGTTCCTGATGATTTTGGAACATTAATTACTCGCGAGGTTGAAAAACGCAAGCAAGCAGTAACTGGAATTAGCCATATTGAAAACATTGCCGTTATTACTTTAGAAGGTAGTGGTATGGTTGGTATTCCTGGTTTCTCTAAACGTTTATTTGAAACTTTATATGCTGAACGTATTAATGTTATTTTAATTACACAAGCATCATCAGAACATTCTATTTGTTTTGCTGTTGATATTACTGATGCAGAAAAAGCAAAAACAGTTATTGATGCTAGTTTTGAATTTGAAATTTCAAAAGGAAAAGTATTACCAACTGCTGTAGAAACAGACGTTGCTATTTTAGCATTAGTTGGAGACAGCATGGTAAACCATCAAGGATTAAGCGGTAAAATGTTTAGTACATTAGGAAAAAATAATGTAAACATTAGAGCTATTGCACAAGGTGCTTCTGAAAAGAATATATCTGTAGTAATTAGCAAAAAACATATTGACAAAGCATTGAACTCATTACAC
>CAZJGP010000049.1:0-8415 GCA_964545595.1 uncultured Flavobacteriaceae bacterium
GCAAAATACTAAACCAAGTCAGTATTGACGACAGACCTAAGCATATTGAGTTAAGAAATGAAATTGGGCATTGGGAAGGTGATTTAATAATTGGAAAAAATCATAAATCTGCCATTGGAACAATTGTAGAACGTAAATCAAGATATACCTTAATCATTAAATTAAAAGCTAAAAACGCTAATGAAGTAGCAAAAATATTCTCTAAAAAACTAAATCAATTGAATCCTCTTTTTAAAAAATCAATGATATACGACAACGGAACTGAAATGTAAGCTTCCCAAAAAACAGATCCATTGTAAATAGATTCCTACAATCACTATTTTCATACTAAAGTATGATTTTTAGATGTTTATAAATTACTATTTTTCAAACATCTAAAAATTAAACAATAAACAAAAACATATATGCCAGGAGCAGCAGCAACAGTAGGTAGTCCTCATTTATGCCCAATGGTAACAGGGTTAGTGCCTCATGTAGGCGGACCAGTAGTTGGACCAGGGGTGCCCACAGTATTAATTGGAGGTAAGCCTGCAGCAGTAATGGGAGATATGTGTGTTTGCGTTGGCCCGCCAGATGTTATAGCGCAAGGAGAGGCGACGGTATTAATAGGTGGTAAGCCTGCTGCAACGGTAGGTGCTATGACAGCTCATGGAGGAGTAATTATGGCAGGAGAACCTACGGTTCTTATAGGAACTGGAGCTAGTGCAGCTACAGCTATTATGCCGGTTAAAAAAATACCCTTTCCTACTATTAACTTTAAGTCAAAAGCATTGGCTTCTTTATCAGGTAATAGTGATAGTTTAAATGAAGCTATTGCTAATCAAGAAGCTTTACAAAATGAAGTAGAGAATAATGAAGGGGAGCCTAAGGTTTACAATTTACAATGGCGTAAAGAAGAAACAATTATTCGCGATCGACAAGTTTTAAAAGTAGTTACAATAACTGCTGATGTTATGAATATTTCTGAGGGTGAAACTGCTAGTATTAAAGTATTGAAACAAGCAGAAAATGATAATGATGAGCAAGAAATAGTTGAATTAACGGGTACAGTACAAGACAAAAGAGTAACTGTTGAATGGGAGTTAGAAGACGCGACTTCTTCTTTTGAAAATAATGATAGTTAGTATGGATAGAAATGAAGCATTAGAGGTCTATCAAAAAAAAGCTTATAATCAGGATGTAGCAACTTACACATTTTCTGTAGAAGTTGCTGGAGTAACTACGGAAGAACGGACTGAATTAAAAGCAAAGAAACCAGGGATTAATCTACATTTTTTGAGGTATGGAATTTTTAGTCCAAGGTGGTATTATAAAACATCTTTTATAGATGTACATGCTCCAGAAGACGATAGACCTTATGAGTCATTTCCAGAAGATGAGGATCCAGATCTTGTCAACCCTAAAGATCCCATTGAATTAGACGAGGTCTTTATAACAGCAGAAAGAGAATATTCCGCTCCTTCTGATAAGGCTAGTAAACTTTCTTCTGCACAGTATAGAATTACGGGTTTAGATCAAGGATATTTATATATACATGAGGAAGGAAATGAAAATTTTTGGTTAGAATTTGCTATTGATATTTATGGGAATTTACACCCAATTTTATGGGAGAATAATATAAATGAAGATGGAACTTATAAAGATATAAGAGAAACTATAAGCAAAAAGTCATTAACTTCTTATATAATATCAGAAGGAACAAAAATATATACAGCTTTATCTCAATCACAACTATCTTTAGACCAACTCCAAAAATATGCTGATAACCCTAGTAGTTTTGATAGATTACAATCTGTAATTTGTAATCCCATAAGTAAAGCATCTGATTTAACAGAAAGAAAAGATGAGGCATTCCGATCTTTTCGAGAGTTTACTGCTTCGTATTCGGTATATCAAAAAGATAATGCCCAGTTGCTACAAAACAAATTAGATAAAATTGCTAAGATAGAACGTCCAGAAAACAGAGACGAAGAAGATGATACTTACGAAGATCTTTTTATTTTATTAGAAGACCCTATACAATGTGCGAATGATTTAACCGATGTTATTGATGGTGAAATGGCATGGCTAAAAGCATTGACAGATACTCTTAAATCAGGGGAATCTGCTTATGATATCTATGACAAACTTATGAAATTGCCCATTTACAGTAATAGCACAGTAGATGTCTCGCAAGAAGAAGCAGAGGAAATAGGGTATATTTTTGCCTTAGCACTTACCACTTACAAGTTTATTTATGATAATGAAGAGTTAAAAGATGATTTTAGTAGAAAACACGGCAAGTGGTATTTGAATCATGGAATTGACGATGAAAAACTGGATAAAATATTAGCCATTACCCAGCGTAAAAAGCAACGATCTCTAATTAATAATTTACGTGATGATTTAGGTAATTTATTAAAAAGTGAGTATTATAATACTGCTTTAAAAGACTTCAAAGAAAGTTCTTGTCCTATGCAAGAAACAGGCAAAGATATTATTGCAGATCACTTAGTGACACTAGTAGTACACCCAACTATGGTTGATAGACACTTACTATTGGCAAGTGAGTACAAACCTTATGAGGACAAATGGGTACAACAAGTACGTAAAACAATCACAGGAAATAGTGAGTTTATAGAAATAAACGAACTGTTAAATATACGAATCCCTATTGATAAAGTAGAACAAGAAGACAGCAAAGCAAATATTTATGCACTTAAGTTTTGTAAAAAGTTTTTAAGCCATTACGGCAAAATGGTGAAAGCTTATATGGGAGTTGGCGACTTAAAGGAAACTGAAATTAAACTAGTAGACACCAAAGTAAACTACCTTACAAAAATTGCTAAAAACGGCAAAGAAGGCCCTTTTATAAAAATAAATCGCAAAGACTTTTTAATGAGTCTTGTAAAAAAAGAAGGAGGTTTTGAAAAATACGAACAGTATCGTAGTAGTAGTTACAACCATTTTACCAAAACCTATGCTTTCTTAAAAATACATAAAGATGTACTTGAAGAAAGTAAAAATATAGCTCGTAGAACAGGAGCAGGTAAAGAAACTTCTATTGTAGTTCAAGGAGGTAACCGTTTACCTTATTCCAAGCAGCTCGAAAAAATGGTACAAAGCCCCGAATACAAATCGGCAGTACTCATTTTCGAAATTTGGGCATTGGTGCGTTCTGTTGAAGATATAAGAAAGAAAGGATTAGGTTGGCAAACAGGATTTAATTCAACAGGAGCATTAGTTAAAACCGTCGCAGCAAGTTTGAAATTAGCGGAAACTATGTATGAACTTGAAGGAGCACCGACCAAACCCAAGTTATTAGGAAAAACAATGATTCGTAATTGGAGTGTTGCTGGTTCTGCATTTACCGTCTATTCCGCTACTAAAGATATGGTAAAAGCCATCAATGCTAGTGATAATGATGCCGCTTTAGCCTACAGTGTAGCAGCAGGGATTAGTGGATATTTATTAGCCGTAGAATTAGGTATGGCAACCTTATCTACAGGTCCTTTTATTGTGGTGGCGGGTATTGGGTTGCTCTTTTATGGATTAGCGTATTACCTTACTGATAGTGATTTAGAAAAATTCTTTAAACATTATCCGTTCAGTACCCAAATGACCCATGCTACAAGTAGTGATAACCCGTTTTTATATGCACGTGCGCTTTACAAACACCGAGATAAATACATTAAACAATGGGAAACCAAATACATGGAGCATGCCAATGTAAGCTATAAACATTTGTTTGTACGCCTTACTAATTTACTAGCAGGGGGTATGCTAAAAATTGAAGGAAGTTCAGAACCACGATCTAAAAATGATAGAGGGCATTACTTAAATGCAACAGGTCATAGTAATACCATAGCTCCTAATTCAGGACTTTGGATTTCTATGGATATTCGTGTTTCTTTTGCATCTTTTTTACAAGATCAAAATCAAATTGAATATGAAGTGTATCTGTTACAGAAAAAAGATATATTTTCTAAGCTGGTAAGTTACCGTATACCCAATAAAGAGCTACAACCTTTTATGGTAAAACAAGAAAATGGCACGCAGCAGTTACAGTTATGGCTACAAGTACCCCAAGAATTACAGGTAAAAATTACTGAACCTGTTAAACAAACAACAAACGTATCTATAATGCTACAGCAAACACGTACCACTACCCAAAGTATACTGGTACAGCCAGATGCACGTATTGCAGTACTATGTAAATTTAAAGGAAACACCGAAACCATTTTTCCATTAACTTTAAATGATACACATGGCTATTTATATACCAATATGCAAATAGGGCAACGTAACGGAGAAGGGCTTCTCATCCGCCGTTCTTTTGACGCTATGATTATCAAAAAACAAACTTTTTTAAAAGCATATCCACTTCAAAACCCCAAGTAATGAGTAGTTTTTGGAAAAATAAACCTTTAGAAAAAGTAATTCGTCATCCTATTGAGTATCACCAAATACATCAAGAAAAAGTAAAACCTAGTAAAAGATTAGAAATACAAGAAGCGAATGATTTGTTTTTTGTGACTAATGAAACAGAAGCACTATCTACTTTTTGGACTTACCTTAGTATGTCAATTGGTATTGTCCTTTTGTTTTTTTTCGTTACATTAGGAATGAGTAAAGATAAGATTAATTTAACCGTGTATTGTATAGCAATTCTTCCTTTAGTAATTGCTCTATTTCATTTAATTGTTTTCTTTTTAGTACCTGTTAAAGAAATCATCTTAGACCGTATGAATAGTAAAATAACTTATCCTCGTTTATTTGGTAATAAAGAACATCGTACCATACAATTTGATTCTTTACATGTATTTGAGACCATGACCACCTCAGGAGATTTTGCCGTTACGGGAAGAAAAATACGTATAAGAGATCGTAAATATAGCTACACTTGGGATTTAGAAAGTAGTAAACCTGATGAATATTGGAGTTTTATGGTGTGGTATATGGATAAAAACAGACCATTACCACCAGGTACTGCTTTTGATCCTTATCGCAAAAAAGATTTTGAACGTAGAAAGGCGAAAGGTTTTCCAAAACCATTGTATCAAAGTTTTATTGACACTCCTGAAGATACATTAGAACAACAAAAAGAGCGAAAAAAAATTGGAGGGTGGTAATTTTAAAAGCATATCCACTTCAAAATCCTAACTAATGAGTAGTTTTTGGAAAAATAAACCTTTAGAAAAAGTGATACGTTATCCTATTGAATATCACTATATGTATAAAGAACTCATAAGCCCCGGAAAACGTTTGCAAATACAGGAAGCCAATGATCAATTCTTTGTGAAAAATGTATCTAGTGCTATGGTATATGCAAAAATAGCTTTTTTTGCAGGTTTAGGCATTCGTCTTTTTTTTCTTTTAATAACAATCGGAACTCCAAAAGAGAAAATACAAATAAATTTAAATTTAGTAATCGTACCATTTTTATTAATAGGTCTTATTTTTTTAATCATACATTATATGGCACCAGTAAAAGAAATAGTTTTAGATCGTATAAATGGTAAAATTAGTTACCCCCGCTTATTTGGTAATAAGGAACATCGTATAATACAATTTGATTCATTACATGTATTCGAAACCATGACAACATCAGGAGATTTTGCAACTACAGGTAAAAAAATACGCATTAGAGATAGAAAATACGATTATACTTGGGATTTAGAAAGTAGATACCCTGAGGAATATTGGAGCTTTATGGTATGGTATATGGATAAAAATAGACCATTACCTACTGGATCTATTTTTGACGAATACAGGGAGCAAGATTTTCAACGCCGTAAGGCAGAAGGATTCCAAAAACCGCTATATCCAAGTAGATTTGAAACTCCAGAAGTGACTCCTGCACAACAGAAAGAGCGAAAAAAAATTGGAGGGTGGTAATTTTAAAAGCATATCCACTTCAAAACCCTAAATAATGAGTAGTTTTTGGAAAAATAAACCCTTAGAAAAAGTGATACGTTATCCTATTGAGTATCATCAAATACATCAAGAAAAAGTAAAACCTAGTAAAAGACTAGAAATACAAGAGGCGAATGATTTGTTTTTTGTAACTAATGAAACTAGTTCACTTACGACTTTTTATATTTATTTTTGCATTGGAGTTTTTGCATTATTTTTTATTTGGATTACTGCTAGTCAAAAAAACAGTAGTGAAGAAATTATATCTTTCTACGCTATATCTTTACCATTTTTGTTAATTGGCTTATTTCATTTAATTGTATTCTTTTTAGTACCGGTTAAAGAAATAGTCTTAGATCGTATAAATAGCAAAATAACCTATCCTCGTTTATTTGTTAATAAAGAACATCGTACCATACAATTTGATTCTCTGCATGTATTCGAAACCATGACTACATCAGGAGACTTTGCCGCTACAGGTAAAAAAATACGTATAAGAGATCGTAAATATAGCTACACTTGGGATTTAGAAAGTAGTAAACCTGAGGAATATTGGAGCTTTATGGTATGGTATATGGATAAAAACAGACCCTTACCTCCAGGCTCAGCCTTTGACCCGTATCGTAAAAGAGATTTTGAAAGGAGAAAAAAAGAAGGTTTTCCAAAGCCTTTATATGCTTCAGTTATTGAAACACCCGAAGCAACAGTTGCGCAACAGAAAGAGCGTAAATTGATTGGTGGTTGGTAAAAGTAAACCCAAATTAAATGAGTAGTTTTTGGAAGAACCAGCCTTTAGAAAAAATAATAGGTCATCAAATTGATTACCATCAAATAAAAAAAGAACGCGTAAAACCAAGTAAAAGATTAGAAATACAAGAAGCTAATGATGAGTTTTTTGTTACTAATGAGACACAAGCTTTAAGTGCTTTTTGGAGTTATTTTAGTATGTCTTTAGGAGGTATTATTCTTTTTTTTATAATTTCTTTATCTGGCATAAAAGGAGGATTCCCAATAAAAGGATATTTAGTAGCATTACCTACCTTTTTTATAGCTCTTTTTCATCTTGTTGTATTTTTTTTAGCACCAGTAAAAGAAATAGTTTTAGATCGTCTCAACAGCAAAATTACTTACCCTCGTTTATTTGGCAACAAAGAGCATCGTACCATACAATTTGACTCCTTACATGTGTTTGAAACGATGACTACCTCAGGAGACTTTGCAGCCACAGGTAAAAAAATACGAATTAGAGATCGAAAATATGATTACACTTGGGATTTAGAAAGTAGCAAACCCAATGAATACTGGAGTTTTATGGTATGGTATATGGATAAAAACAGACCCTTACCTCCAGGCTCAGCCTTTGACCCGTATCGTAAAAGAGATTTTGAAAGGAGAAAAAAAGAAGGTTTTCCAAAGCCTTTATACCCAAGCAATATTCCTACTCCTGAATTTACAGTAGCGCAACAAAAAGAGCGCGAATTAATTGGTGGTTGGTAATTATTATTACCTCAAATTATAAGAATATATCAACCTTATGAAATTTTATAAAACCCTATAAGCATCATTACCTATAATGTAGATAAAATAGGTAATAGAATTTTGAAGCAAGCTTACAATGAAATTTATTTTGAATTACTTTCCCTACTAGACAAAGGCATCATGAATTTAGTGGTCTTGTTTGGGGGGATAAAGATATTAAAAACACGGATTTCCCTTCTAAAGTAAAAATAGATACCTTAAGCAACATATTTTAATATTGATTTTATGTTAGATCCTAAAGAAGCTATAAAAGTTAAGCCTGCGTGGTTACAAAAAAAAACAGGTTCCTATATTTGGCCATTAATTTATAAGGAGCCTTTTAATCATACGCCTAAACTTTTAAGTTTAGATCCAAAAAAATATGTTGAGCATAGTATTACAGACGAAATATATATAAAAAAAAAAGGTAGTCCATTAGCTTTTATTATTTTAGGTTGTATTTCATTTATTGTAGCAGCTTATACTATAATAGGCTCTAAAAGTCTTTTGTTTTCTTCTATTTTTGCTAGCTTTTTTTTTATTATTCCAGGTATATTAGTAATAGCCCAAGCTTTAACTAAAGAAGATACTGGTTTAGTAATGGATCGTTTAAGTGGTTTAATCAGTTTTCCACATGGATGGTGGTTTAAACCTGTAGTTACTTATTTTGATGATGCCGTTGTAGGGATAACCACTAGTGGAAGAACCTTATCCTTAAAAATAGCCAGACCAGGTTATCTTGTAGGGTATTACACTTTAGAACAAACCCATAACGTTGAATATTGGAGCTTTATGGTTTGGTATATGGATAGGAACAGACCCTTACCACCAGATAAAGTTTTTGACCAATACCGTCAAAAAGATTTTGAACGGCGCAAAGCAGAAGGTTTTCCTCCGCCTTTATACCCAAGTGATATACCGACCCCTGAAGCTACCCCTGAACAGCAAAAAGAAAGAGAGCAATATTGGGAAGAAAGTTTTTTGTTTGAAGATGGTAAACAT
>CAZJGP010000050.1:0-8561 GCA_964545595.1 uncultured Flavobacteriaceae bacterium
CGAAGCCACTGTTTTAATTGGTGGTAAAGCCGCAGCAACCGTAGGTAGTATGACCGCGCATGGTGGTCTTATTACCTCAGGAGTACCAACCGTACTTATTGGTACAGGTGGTAGCGGAGCCACAGCAGTAATGGCTGTTAATAAAATTCCTTTTCCAAAAATAAATTTTGCTTTAAAAACTATGGCCTCAATATCTGGTCGTGGCAGTCAATTAAGTGAAGCAGCTGCCAACCAACAAGCACTACGTGAAGCTGCTGAAAATAATGAAGGAGATCCTAAAATTTATGGTGTTAAATGGATTGTAGGTGACCAGATTATACGTTCTTCAAAAGTTTTCAATGAAGTTACCATTCAAGCTAGTGTCTTAAACATTCCTGATGGAGAAAGCATAACATTTTCTGTAAAAAGACCAAACAATACAACGGATGAAAATGGTACCGAAACAGAAAGCGAAGAAGATGTTATTCAACTTACAGGAACCGTACAAGATAAAATGGTGAAAGTAAATTGGGAAGTAGAAAAAAAACAAGAAGAAAGTGATCAAAACAGTTAAATTATGCCTAATCCATAAGTAATTGAAAATCAAACTAAAACAGCCAATCAAACTGATGCAAATTATACTGTAGTAGTTGAAGGTGCTGGAGTTGTTTCTGAAGAAAAACCTGTGCTTGAAGCCCTATTACCCGGTATTCGTTTACATTTTTTGCGTTATGGAATGTTTTACAAAGATTCTGATGTAAAAGCTTTACGTATTAAAGATAAAACCGATGATGATGGTAAATTTACACTTTCTGATGCCGATGCTTCCAATGATACTATAAGTTCAACTGATAATTTTATTGTTGCTCGCACTCCATTAAGAAAAGGGTATATTTACTTAATAAATGATGAAAATATTAATGATTTTCATGAATTGGAAGTTGATGAATCTGGTATGTTTTCACATATTATATGGTCAGGAAATAATTTAAAAGAAGACGGAAGAACTCCTAAGGATTTTAGAACAAAAGAGAAAAAAACCACTCATTATAAACTAATACAGCAAACCGAAAAGGAAGCAGGTAAAAAATACTGGATTTGTTACAGCCCTGTACAATGGTCTTATGAATATCATAAAAATATGCTGGACGATGTTGAAAAACGTAGACCACATATGATTTTAGTGGAATGTAAAGGCATCAAAAAAAGTGAGGAAGAAACTACAGAGCATATATTACCATATAATAAAGTCCCTATAGCATATTATAAAGATCAAACTAATCAATATAAAATTAAGGAAACCCTTACTCAAACAGATCAAATTGAAAAAAGGGAAGAAAAAAAAGGCAATAATGATACTTATGAGGATCTATTTATTACCCTTCATGACCCTATTGGTGCTGCAAATGACATTGCAAGTATATTAATTGATGAGCATAATAAACATGAATCTTTAATAGAATCTATACAAACTGGAACAGATAGTGAATCTATTTTTGAACGTATAAAAAGTGGTAAACAAAAACCAAGTTCACAAAGTAATTACGAAACACAAGTAAATGGATTATTTTCATCTGCATTAACCACTTATCAGCTTATTTACAATAATGCTGAAATGGAAGATAAATATGCGGATACTACGGATAAAAACAAACTATTAAAAATTTTAGCGGTAACTGAAAGAAGACAACAAAGAGCAAAAATAGATATTATCCGTAATGAATTTGGTAATCTTATTTCGGGCACCTATTACGATGAGTATTTAAATAGTTATTTAGAAAAAAGCGATAATAACGTTTTTCAAGCTAATTTTTGGATAGCTTCTCAATTATCGTTATTGGCTATACACCCTCATCATAGAGATAGGCAAATAGATTTGCAAAATGAATATACTGGAAAAAATGACCCATGGGCTTCCTTTATAAAAAGTACTCTGGATACAAAATCTAACATTGGTAAACTTCTAGAAAAAGAAATAAAACTAGAAAATTTAGAGGAAAACCCTGTAGATGCGGCAAAAGGCTATGGCATTTCAGCTAAGCTTATTACTTCATTCGAGGCTTTAATGGGTGGTTATGCAAGTCATGTAACCCGAAAAACCGATTTTGAAGTTCTTTTAAAGTATGTAAAATCATTTAAGTATAAAGGGGAAACGGTAATTTCTATAAGGCAAGGAGAAGCATCAAGAGCTGTAGGTAAAAGTGGATTTAACCTAAACAAAAGTAAACTACTTACTGAAAATAAGTTGTTGAAAGGTGCTAAAAAAGGGCACAAATTCTTGTTTATAAAAACAACTTTAAATGAGGCTGAAATAGGTAATATAATTGCTAATAAAAATATAACCCTTCCTGTACAAGGTCAAGGGGGGAGTGCTAAAGCAAAGTGGCTTTTTAAGGTAATGGACAGCTCTAGGTTTAAAGCGTTTATTGCTGGTTTGGAAGCTATTAGCTTGGCTCTAACAGTAAAGGATTATAATAAAAAATCTGATATTAAAAATTTCATTAATAGTGCAGGTGCTTTTGCAGGCTTAGCTGCTGCTTCGGGTAATTATGCAGAAGCTCGCATGCTGGCAAGAGGTCATGTGGCGGGTAAAGGTGTTGTTGGTTTTGTGGGTAATGCCGCTAAAATTGCAGGTTTTGTAGGTGCGGGTGTAGGTGTGTTCATGTGTCTGTGGGATTGTAAAGATAGTTACCAAGCACGCGATTTTGATGCCTCGGTTACTTGGGGGCTTACAGGAGCTCTAAGTGCGGTGTTATTGGCAGATGGTTTGATAGTTTTTGCGGGAGGTACCTTTTTAACTTTTTGGCCAATGGCTATAATTTTAGGTTTAGTGGTTATTGGAGTAATTATAGCTATTTACCTTACGGATAGTCCGTTGGAAAAATTCTTAAAAAACAATGTATTAAGTAGTGATAATTTAGCATCGCCAGGCAATGCATTACCCCATGCGTTTATTAAGGACGTATACGACAAACGTGACGATTGGGTAGATAACGAATTTAAGGACTGGCGTAATTTTGAGAAAGCTTCAAGAGACTTGTACGATTTATTAGTTAGTTACAGAGTAGAGCATCAAAATGAAGACTCGTATTCTGCCATGCATGACCCTGAAAATGACAAAGATAAAGGACTTATGGATTATATTAGAGAAGCCTTACAAATGTACTCAGGAATAGCCTTTAAAGCCACTAAAAAATTCAAAATTAAAGTGAATTTGCGTAAATTTATTTATAATAAAAGTGAGTTCGATTTTGCGCTAAAATTCTATTTAAGGGGTACTCAAAACCAACAGGGTACTCAAATGTTGTTAGCCTGCCATACCGAAATAAAAACAACCGATGAAGGACAAGATGTTTTAGAACTTACATACGAATTGCCTAGGCAATTGTATAAAAAAATAAGTTTAGCTTCCGAATTTGTATTTATAAGCCGAACTATTATTAATGAAAAACTAAATGAGTATTGGCCACATGAAGATAAAGGAGCCCGTTATATGGCATACAAATTTAATGCTACCGATTGGTTAGCTCCTAAAATGGGTATGAAGATGGCAGAAAGTATGGAAACAGCTTTTGGAACAAATATTAGAATAGGTTCTGAAGAAGAGGTATTTAGTAGTAAAACTTGGAAACAATAATGGAATATCTAGAGAAAAGAATTGAGTTAGAAGGCGTAAATATACCTATTGAGAGTGTAGAAAGTAAAACTAACTTTATTGAAGTAGCAAATGATTTGATCTATAAAGAATCAAAAACGGCAAGAGGTTGGATGTCTTGGTCTGTAGGGATTTTTTTTATCTTAACTTCATTATTTGCATTAATGATTGAAGGTTCTTTCATTGTTAAATTACTGGCTTGGTCTATTTTTGGATTACCAGGAATAGGTTGTATCATTTATGGTTTTATAGCGCCTTTAAAATATTTAATATATGATCGATTAAATGATAAAATAACCGTGTATAGGAATTTTAGAAGTTCAGTTACTATTTCTTTTTCAAAAGGTCATGGAGTTAGGGTATACACAGCTATACGCCCGGGTACTATAAACCAGCATCTTACCTTTGTGTCGAGTAAAGAAAAACCAAGAGTAGGTGGTATAATAACAGAATTACAAGTTGATTTGTCTTGGTCATTTACTGTATGGTATATGGATAAAAACAGGCCATTACCACCAGGTACAGCTTTTGACCCTTACCGCCAAAAAGATTTTGATCGTCGTAAGGCAGAAGGATTTCCAAAACCTTTATATTCAAGTGACATACCTACTCCCGAGGCTACTAAGGAACAGCAAGCAGAACGTGAACGCATTGGTGGATGGTAAATAATGGAATATTTAACAAAATCAATACAACTAAAACCTACAAATACATCCATAGAATCTGTTGAAAGTAGTAAATTTTTAACTTCAGAAGCTAATGATTCTTTTTACAAAGAATTACAAACAGCTAAAGGATGGATGTCTTGGTCTATTGGTATTATATTAATTGTAGTTCCATTATTGAAAACGGACAAACTAAATACGTACTAGAAGCCGTATTAACAATACCTGAAGAAAAACAAAAACTTATTATACCCGGAACAAAGTTAGTAGTAGCCATGCGTGTTAGCCTTGATGATACGTGTACTAAATTTTACCCTTACCCATTTGTAGAAAAAAAAGAAAGATGGATTGGTACCCGTTTTGGATTATTTAAAGGTCAAGTTAACAAAAACGCAACATCGAGTCAAGATGTAAAATTTGATTCTTTAGAAAAATTGAAATTAAATAAAACATGGTAAATAAACAAAAAAGCCTACATAGACCAATTACTCATAATGAATACACTTTTATGAGTGAGGCTGCTAAAAAAGTTGGAATTATTAATAAAGTAAAAAAAGAAATAACTCATATTGACTATCAAATAAATGAAGTCAATGCTAACAATCGTGGTTTTTATAAAAATATTGAAGAAAATTTTATAGTTCTAGCTACAGCTAAATATTCAATACCTTTTATGTTAGGGGGTGTATTCTTAGTTTTAGGAATAGCCTTTTTAACTATTATATTAACAGTTGAAGCTGATACATCTGATCCTGAAACGGGTATTACAATAGCAACAGTAGTATTTTTCCTTGGTTTTCTGTTTTTCCTTATATACGGGCTTACTATGCCCGCTAAAGATTTTATTTACAATAGGTTAAAAAGCACTGTTACTTTTCCGGGGTTTATGTGGCATAAAAACATAACTATGCACATATCGGTTCTAGAATTTTCTTACACACAACCTAGTGCTCAAGGTTTAGGCGCATATATGTTAACCATTATTAGACCCGATAAAATGTTCAGTGGATATACAATGTCTACGGGTAGAAAATACGATAAAGATATTTCTTTTTTTCTTTGGTATATGGATAAAAACAGGCCTTTACCTCCTGGAGATGCATTAGATAAGTATAGAGATAACGATTTTAAACGCCGTAAAGCAGAAGGATTCCCTAAACCTATATTTCCTAGTCTTGTAGAAACACCCGAATTTACGCCTGAACAACAAGCAGAACGTTTAATGATTGGTGGATGGTAAAAATAACAGATTATAATCGTGAAGTAACTGACGTTGATTATCAAAATGTAAAAGAAAATAATGATCCTCTTAAGTACAATATTATTAGTGTTTATATAGAGAAACTTAGGTTAAATATTAGTTTTGATAATTTAAATACTAGAAATATTTTATGTTTAAATCAGGACTTTTTAGTGTTTGATGTGGAAAAAGAGTATCGAGAACAATTTTGGTTCTATTTTGGTTTCACTTTATTCGCTTTTTTGTTGTCATTGACACCATTATTAGCAAAGAAAACAAATGAAGAAATTCCTTTGTTAATATGGTCTTTTTATTTTGTAATGATTTCATTACTGATTGGGCAAATATATTTTTTTTGCCGTATGCCAAAAAAAGAATTTATTTTTAATCGAAATCATGGATTACTTACTTTCCCCGATCGTGGTAGAAGAAGTAACAATACCATGAAATTTAATATTGTAAAATGGTCTACTTACAGGCCTGACCACCCTAACCAGTCTTCAAATCTTTCGTATTTAATAGTTAGAAGCCCAAAAACTTATTTTTATGCTTATACTTCAATGGCATATTTTGATACGCCAGAAATAGATAAAAGTGATATGTTTTTGCATGGTAATTCTGATAAAATGACATTATTTGCTTGGTATATGGATAAAAACAGGCCATTACCCCCTGGTACAGCTTTTGACCCTTACCGTCAAAAAGATTTTGAACGCCGTAAAGCCGAAGGCTTCCCCATTCCTTTATACGATGCTAGTATCGAAACTCCGGAAGCTACACCCGAACAACAAGCAGAACGTTTAATGATTGGTGGGTGGTAAATATTAAAACAATATGGAACATTCTTACAAAAGAGATATAACACATAATGATTATTTGGGCAATAGTGATATTGTCCGTAATAGTGGAGTTTCTAGTCTTTTAAATCATCACATAACTGAAAACAAAGTAAAATTTGATCAACATGAGTTAAATAGAAAAGATATTTTCGAAGAGCTTACTGACAACTACATAATTGATCATGTACCTGCTTATGTTCTTCCTCAAATCTTAGGAGGGTCATGTTTAGTAATTATTATCATTTTTTATCTTTCTTTTTTTTACGGTGGAAGAACTGATGAAGTGATACCTACTTTTGTATATGTATTAGTAGGTTTATGCGTTATTGGAGTTATCTTTTTTACCTATTACTATTTCACTATGCCTAAAAAGGAATGCATTTTTAATCGAGAAGATGGTTTACTAACACTACCTGGATTAATGTGGATACCGAACACTACCATGCCTTTTAATAAAGCTATGTTTACTTATACTGGTCCAAGCGCACAGGGTTTAGGAGCTTACAAACTACAAGTTATGAGACCCGATAAATATTATTCGCGTTATCTACTTACATTGGGTCATACCTGTTATGAGGATATTTCGTTCTATTTGTGGTACATGGATAAAAACAGGCCATTACCCCCTGGTACGGCTTTTGACCCTTACCGTCAAAAAGATTTTGAACGACGTAAAGCCGAAGGCTTCCCCATTCCTTTATACGATGCTAGTTTCGAAACTCCGGAGGCTACGGATGAACAACAAGCAGAACGTAAACGTATTGGTGGGTGGTAAATATCTAAAGTAATATGGGACACTCTTATAAAAGAGAAATAACACATAACGATTATTTAGGCAATAGCGATAATGTACGTAATAGTGGAGGCTCTGGACTTTTAAATCATCACATAACTGAAAAAGTTACAGATTTTACAAAAGAAGAATTCGGTAATAAAGATATTATAGAAGAGTTAACAGATAATTACATTAAAAAACATGTAGCTGCTTATGTACTTCCTCAAACTTTAGGAGGGGTGTGTTTAGTAATTGTTATCCTTTTTTATTTTTCTTTTTTTTATGGTGGAAGAACTGACGAAGTGATACCTACTTTTGTATATGTGTTAGTAGGTTTATGCGTTATTGGGGTTGTCTTTTTTACCTATTACTATTTCACTATGCCTAAAAAAGAATGTGTTTTTAATCGAGAAGATGGTTTATTAACACTACCTGGGTTAATGTGGAAACCGAACACTACTATGCCTTTTAAAAAAGCTATGTTTACGTATACTGGTCCAAGTGCACAGGGTTTAGGTGCTTACAAACTACAAGTTATGAGACCCGATAAATATTATTCACGTTACCTATGTTCTTTTGGACATACCTGTTACGAAGATATTTCGTTCTTTTTATGGTACATGGATAAAAACAGGCCATTACCCCCTGGTACCGCATTTGACCCTTACCGTCAAAAAGATTTTGAACGCCGTAAAGCAGAAGGCTTTCCTAAACCTTTATACCCAAGTAACATTACCACTAATGAAGCTACTAAAGATCAACAAAAAGAACGTGAACGCATTGGTGGATGGTAAATAATGAATTACTTAGCAAAAAAAATACTGCAAAAACCACATATTTTAACTATTGAAAATGTTGAAACAGATAGATCCTATATAACTACAGCAAATGATTTATTTTACATAGAAGATAAAACATTGGAAAGTTGGGTGTCATGGGCTTTAGGTGGAATGTTTTTACTATTTTCTCTCTTTGTCTTTGTAATCGATCCTGAAGAAGAACCTATAGGTAGAATAATATTTTTTTGGGCTATGATAATACCTGGAATTTTTGGCGTTATATATGGCTTTTTTACACCTAAAAAGTATTTGACTATGGATAGATTAAATAATAAAATTACTGCCCCTAGGAGCGGCGCCAGTTCTGTAAATATTATTTTTGACACTGCATTCGGCTTAATTAAATATAGAAATTCTAGTCCTGGAGTTATTAGTGGTTATTTAGTTTTACATTCTAGTAAAACTAAACCAAGAGTTGAAGGTAAATTAACTTCTGATAACGACATTAATGATTATTGGAATTTCACCATTTGGTACATGGATAAAAATAGGCCTTTACCTCCTGGTACTGCCTTTGACCCTTACAGAGAAAAAGATTTTGAACGCCGTAAAGCGGAAGGTTTTCCTAA
>CAZJGP010000051.1:0-4177 GCA_964545595.1 uncultured Flavobacteriaceae bacterium
TTTAGGTGAATTCGAAAAAAGAAATACTATTGTAATTGGTGCATCATGTGATACTCCTGAAGTTCACTTTGCATGGTTAAATACACCAAAAGATAACGGTGGAATCGAAGGTGTTACTTACACAATCTTAGCAGATACAAATAGAAACTTATCTAGCCAGTTAGGAATTTTAGATATTACTAACGAACGTTTTGATGAGCAAACAGGTGTTGTTACTGTAGATGGTGATAACGTAACTTATAGAGCTACATATTTAATTGATGAAGATGGTAAAGTTTTCCATGAAGGAATTAACGATATGCCTGTTGGTCGTAATGTAAATGAATTTTTACGTATGATTGATGCTTATAGCCACGTTCAAAAGCATGGTGAAGTTTGTCCTGCAAACTGGGAAGAAGGAAAAACAGCTATGAACGCTAACCGTAATGGTGTAGCTGATTATTTAGCTAAGAACTAATTATAAAAGTTCATAAAATAACTCGTCTTAATTCGTTTTAAGGCGAGTAACTAAAAGTTAGCAGTTATAGGCTAATTAAAAATAAATTTTAAAAATATATTATGTTACAAGAATTAGAATCAGACTCATTAAGTCAATTAGTAGCAGATAACGATACTGTATTAGTGCAATATTCAGCTACTTGGTGTGGTAACTGTAGAATTATGAAGCCTAAATTTAAAAAATTGGCTTCTGAATTAGAAAATGTGCCATTTGTAATTGTTGATGCTGAAAAATTTCCAGAATCAAGAAAATTAGCAAACGTTGATAACTTACCAACATTTGCAGCTTTTAAAGGTGGTTCTTTAGAAAAGCAAATACAAACAAATAAATTTGAATCGTTAAAAGAACTTGTAAATGAAGTTACCGGTAATTAAGCACTTGACATCGTTTATAGAAGAAAACGATCAAGATTATGTAATAGAAACTATTGAAACTTTAGAAGCTTTAACAGAAGTTTCTTCATTAAAGGATGAAGAATTAGATGTTATAGGAGAATTAATCTCTAATATGTACGGAGCTTTAGAAGTAAAAAAAATGATGAATGACGGACAGTCTCAAAAAGATGCCGTTAACGGATTTATGAAAAGAGTTTTAGGCTCAATAGATAAATAAGTTTTACATTTATAACATTATAAAAATTCAGAACTATCTAGTATAGTTCTGAATTTTTTATTTTTGTATGCTAAGAAGTAATTAAATTCTTGATATGACCGAAAAAAATAATCCAGAAGAGTTTTATGCAAAACTAAAAAGCCAATTACAAGATACATCTATTTGGCCAAATGTTTATATGTATAAATTTATATTACCTACAAAACCAGATCAATCAGCTCAATTATTAGCTATTTTTGATAATTTAGGAGCTGTAATTAACTCAAAGCAATCAAAAACAGGTAAATATGTTAGTTTTTCTATAAAAGCAAAATTAGCAAACCCCGATGCTGTTATTGCAAAATATAAAGAAGTAGCTCAAAAAATAGACGGTATTATATCATTATAAATAAATGTTATAATTTTTTTTATTAAAATTAAAGGCTTTTACACTTTAATTTTATTATTTTGCTTCTCGAAATAGAAGTGTTTTTATTAAAATCTTCAAATTTAAACACTATTCACTTCACAATAATATATGTATACACAAGATATAGAGTATAACACCGAGCGTGAACAATTGGTTATTCCTGAGTATGGAAGACATATTCAAAAAATGATAAATCATGCAATTACCATAGAGGATAAAGAAGAACGTAACAAAGTAGCTAAGGCTATAATTGGTGTTATGGGTAACATGCAACCTCATTTAAGAGATGTTCCTGATTTTCAGCATAAACTTTGGGATCAACTATTTATAATAAGTAAGTTTAAATTAGATGTTGATGCTCCATATCCTGTTTTAACAGAAGAGGAACTAATGCAAAGGCCAGAACCATTAGAGTATCCTCAAAATCATCCTAAATATCGTTTTTACGGTAATAATATTATTAGAATGATTAATGTAGCAAATAGTTGGGATGAAGGTGATTTAAAAGAAGCCTTAATTTATACCATTGCTAATCATATGAAAAAGTGTTTTTTAAACTGGAATAAAGACACTGTAGAAGATGCTGTTATTTATAACCATTTACATGAATTAAGTAAAGGTAAAATAGACTTAAGAGAAAGCAAAGAAGATTTATCTAATGCTTCTAGTTTATTAAAAACTAAAAAACGTTATTCAAATAGTAATAACAATAACAACAAAAAGTATCGTTCAAACAACAATAATAACAATAACTACAAACATAAACGACGCAACTAATTAAACTACATGGGGACATTTCAAATTAACGGAGGTAAAGCTTTAAAAGGGGAAATAACACCTCAAGGAGCTAAAAATGAAGCTTTACAAATATTATGTGCTGTGTTATTAACCCCTGAAAAGGTTACTATAAATAACATACCAGATATACGTGATGTTAATAAGCTTATAACAATATTAGAAAACTTAGGGGTTAAAATTCAAAAACAAGGAAAAGGTAGTTACTCTTTTGAAAGTGATGCTTTAAACCTAGAATACTTAACTAGCGATAAGTTTAAAGAAGAAGGAAGTGGAATCCGTGGGTCAATAATGATTGTTGGACCATTATTAGCTCGTTTTGGAAAAGGTTATATACCAACTCCAGGAGGAGATAAGATTGGTCGTCGTAGATTAGATACTCACTTCGAAGGTTTTATTAAGCTTGGAGCAGAATTTAAATTTAATAAAGCAGAACGTTTTTATGGTGTTGAAGCTCCAAATGGTTTAATAGGTGCAGATATGCTTTTAAATGAAGCTTCTGTAACAGGAACAGCAAATATAGTTATGGCTGCTGTTTTAGCTAAAGGTAAAACGACTATCTATAATGCTGCATGTGAACCTTATTTACAACAACTTTGTAAAATGTTAGTATCTATGGGAGCTAATATTCAAGGAATAGGTTCTAACTTATTAACTATAGAAGGGGTTGAGTATTTAGGCGGTTGTACACACCGTATTTTACCCGATATGATTGAAATAGGTTCATGGATTGGTTTAGCAGCAATGACAAAAAGTGAACTTACCATTAAAAATGTTAGTTGGGAAAACTTAGGTTTAATACCTGCTACATTTCGTAAATTAGGAATTACAATAGAACAAAAAGGAGATGATATGTATATTCCGGCTCATAAAGACGGATATACAATTGAAACATTTATTGATGGTTCGTTTATGACTATTAGTGATGCTCCTTGGCCAGGGTTTACACCTGATTTGTTAAGTATAATGCTAGTTGTAGCAACACAAGCAAATGGAGAAGTTTTAATTCACCAAAAAATGTTTGAAAGTCGTTTATTCTTTGTCGATAAATTAATAGACATGGGAGCTAAGATAATTTTATGTGATCCACACAGAGCAACAGTAATGGGGCATAACTTTAAATCATCATTAAAAGCTACCACAATGACATCGCCCGATATTAGAGCTGGTATATCATTATTAATTGCAGCTTTAAGTGCAAAAGGAACATCTACAATTCATAATATTGAACAAATAGATAGAGGTTACGAAGATATTGATGGTCGTTTAAGAGCTATTGGTGCAGAAATTATTAGAGTTAACTAATAATTATTGAATATAAAAGAAAGTAAAAGAGACCCTAAAATAGGGTCTCTTTTACTTTATCATAATAGCTAGTACTAACAGATATGTAATATCTTCAAATTTAATTTTATGTAGATCGTAACCAGATTTTATGGTTAAACTTTTGCTATGTAGCTTAAGTGCTTTGCTATCTTCAAACTTATTTGCTGGATTCAAGTTTCTAACGCAACAAAAGTTATTTGTTTTCTAATGAGTCTAAGCTACGGATTTTAGTTCAAAATCAATAATTTCTTTAGGAGTTTTATACCTTATAATTTTCCGAGGTCTATTGTTCAATTTTTCTTGAATAGTAAGTTATGGACTTGCAACAAAAAACTGGACACTTAGATAAGATTTATGCAGCTAGGTTATATTGATTCATTTCTTTTTCAAATTGGATTATTGAATTATTACCTAGAGTAGAATGTATTCTTCTACGATTATACCAAGTTTCTATCCATTGAAAAACGGATAATTGAGCTTCACTCCTGTAATTATATTTATGTTTGTATACCCATTCTACTTTCAAGCTTTTAAAG
>CAZJGP010000052.1:0-2699 GCA_964545595.1 uncultured Flavobacteriaceae bacterium
GATTTTGGTTCGCAATATACGCAGCTGATAGCGCGTAGAGTTAGAGAACTTAATATTTATTGTGAAATTCACCCATTTAATAAAATTCCTAAAAACTTAGCAGATTTTAAAGCAGTTGTGCTTTCTGGTTCGCCGTCATCAGTACGTAGCGACGAAGCTCCACATGTTGATTTATCTGAAATTAGAGGAAAAAAACCTTTATTAGGTGTGTGTTATGGAGCACAATATTTAGCACATTTTCATGGAGGTAAAGTTGCTCCTTCTAATACTCGTGAGTATGGTAGAGCAAATTTATCTTTTGTTAAAGAAGATGATACCTTTTTTGAAGGAATTACAGCAGGTTCTCAAGTTTGGATGAGCCACAGTGATACTATTAAAGAATTACCAACAGGAGGTGTTCGTTTAGCAAGTACACACGATGTTGAAAATGCAGCATATAAAATTGAAGGAGAGCAAACTTATGCTATTCAATTTCACCCAGAAGTTTACCACTCAACAGATGGTAAACAATTATTAGAAAACTTTTTAGTTAAAATAGCAGACGTTGCTCAAGAATGGACACCAAATTCATTTGTTGATACAACAGTTGCTGAATTAAAAGAAAAAATAGGTTCTGAAAAAGTTATATTAGGACTTAGTGGTGGTGTAGATTCTACAGTAGCTGCAGTATTATTACATAAAGCAATAGGAGATCATTTACAATGTATATTCGTAAATAACGGATTATTACGTAAAGATGAATATGATAGCGTACTAAAGCAATACCACGGTATGGGCTTAAATGTTAAAGGAGTTGATGCTTCGGCACGCTTTTTGGATGCATTGGCTGGAGAAAGTGATCCGGAAGGAAAACGTAAAATAATTGGTAAAGCGTTTGTTGATGTTTTTGATGATGAATCAAAACTTATTGATGATGCTAAATGGTTAGCACAAGGAACAATTTATCCTGATGTTATTGAATCAGTTTCAGCAACAGGAGGACCTTCGGCTACTATTAAATCGCACCATAATGTTGGTGGATTACCTGATTATATGAAATTAAAAGTTGTAGAACCTTTAAGGGCTTTATTTAAAGATGAAGTTCGTAGAGTAGGTGCTTCAATGGGTATTGATCCTGAATTATTAGGTCGCCACCCATTTCCGGGTCCAGGTTTAGCAATTAGAATATTAGGAGACATTACTCCTGAAAAAGTAGCTATATTGCAAGAGGTTGATGTTATTTTTATAAACGGTCTAAAAGAAGATGGTTTATACGATAAAGTATGGCAAGCAGGAGCTATTTTACTACCAGTAAATAGTGTAGGAGTAATGGGAGATGAGCGTACTTACGAAAAATGTGTAGCTTTAAGAGCTGTAGAAAGTACGGATGGTATGACAGCTGATTGGGTAAATTTACCTTATGAGTTTTTACAAAAAACATCGAATGCAATAATAAATAGGGTAAAAGGCGTTAATAGAGTAGTATATGACATAAGCTCTAAACCGCCAGCTACTATTGAGTGGGAATAAAATTTATACAAAAGTATATATGAAATACAATTTTTGGATTATGTTTTTAACTGTGCTAGGTAGCTTTCAGCTTACCTATGCACAGTTTAATTTTAAACAGCATAAGGTAATTAAAGGTGATGATGTTTATTCTATAGCTAAAGAATACGGTACTACGCCTGAAGCTATTTATAAATTAAATCCAATGGCAAAAGAGGGTATTCAGCCCGATAGCTTTATAGTTTTGCCAAATGTAATTTCTCCGCCAGAAAAAAAAGTAGAAGGCATTGCTTTTAAAAAGCATAAAACAAAAGGAAAGCAAACACTATACAGTGTAGCAAAAAAATACAAGGTATCTATTGAGGATATTAAATTACATAATGAGTTTTTAAAAACCGAACCATTACGTAAAGGAGATATTATTAGAATACCACTAATAGCTAATAAAGTTGTTAGGAAAGTTGGAAGCAAAAAAATAATAAATAAGCCAACAACAAAAATATACACTATAAAACCAAAAGATACGCGTTACGGTGTTGCTCGTAAATTTGGAATTACTATTCCTGAGCTAGAAAATATGAACCCTAACTTAGGGAAAGATTTTCCAATAGGCACTAAAGTTTTAGTTTCTTCAGAAGAAGCTTTTTCAAAAACAGTTGAAAAAGCAGTAGACAACCCTGGTTATAAATTATATGAAGTTGCTCCTAAAGAAACATTGTACAGTTTAGGAAAGCGCCATGAAATAAGTGTAGACTCTATTGAAATGCTTAACCCTAATGTGAAAGATGGTTTAAAAGCAGGAATGATTTTACGTTTACCTGTTGTAGATGGAGCAGATTTTTTAACTGCAAATGTAGGGTCTTTTGTAGTTAATTTAGAGGACAATATTAAAAATACAGACAGTAAAAAAATAGCATTAATGCTTCCTTTCGGAATTAATGCTACTGATTTTACTGATGAAGAAAAAGTAAAAGAACATTTATCAAAAAGTAAAGTAGTACGATTAAGCGTTGATTTTTATTCGGGTGTAGTATTAGCAGCTGAAAAAGCAAAACAAAAAGGCATAAGCTCACATATTGAAGTATGTGATACAGAAAAAAGTGAGGCTAAGGTTTCTGAAATTATTTCAGAAAAAAACTTAGATACTTATGATGCTGTTATAGGGCCATTGTATAAAAAGAATATTTTAAAAGCAGCTTCTATTTTAAAGA
>CAZJGP010000053.1:0-7282 GCA_964545595.1 uncultured Flavobacteriaceae bacterium
TTAAGTATGTCTTGAATTTTTTTCATAATTCTTTGTCGGTAATTTCTTTATTGAATTACTACCTATAATTCTGGACTTACAAAGGTACTCGTTAGCTAACTATTGAGCAACTACGATATTTAAGTTATTTCTTTTTTTATATTTAAATTAGAAACAAAAAAAACAGCCAAAAAATTAATTTTGACTGTTTTACAAAAAAGCGAGTTTAGTTAGTTTATTCTTTTATTTCAAATTTCTTCTTCTAAGTGCTTAAAGAAAAAATCATCTCGATATCACAATGTTAACAAATAAATTACCAAAAGAGGTTCTTTAATACTTTTTTATAATAAACCTTTTGCTTTTACTTCTAAGTATTTATTAATTGCATCTATAGTTAGGTTCTCCGGAGATGTTAAAATACTTTGAATACCATACTTATTTAATTCAGAAACAATTAAACGTTTATCGTGACTAAATTTTTCTGCTATCGTTTTATCAAAAATATCTTGAGTATTCACTGCATTAATTCTACGTAAGCTATCAAGCTCTGTATTTTCAAAAAACACAACAATTAACAAATGACTTTTATTAATAGCCCTTAAATATTTCATTTGTCTATGAACAGCATCTATACTCTCAAAATTAGTATATAATATTAACAGACTTCGTTGTGTAATTTTTCTTTTTATTAAAGCATATAAATTTCCAAAATCTGATTCTGCAAAATCTGTATTTACATTATATAAAGATTCTAAAATTAAGTTCATTTGAGAGTTTCTGCGTTCAGCTCTCACATAATTTTCTGTCTTTTTAGAAAAAGAAAGTAAACCCGCTTTATCATGTTTTCTTAAAACAACACTACTAATTACTAATGATGCATTAATTGCGTAATCTAATAAGCTTAATTCTTTAAAAGGCATTTTCATTACCCTTCCTGTATCAATTATAGAATAAATCTGCTGTGATTTTTCATCTTGATGTTGGTTAACCATTAATTGATTTCTCTTGGCTGTAGCTTTCCAATTAATGTCTTTAATATTATCTCCTTGAACGTAATCTTTAATTTGCTCAAACTCGAAAGAATTTCCTATTCTTCTAATTTTCTTTAACCCCATTTGTAAGTTAGAAGAATTAAAAGAGATAAAATCATATTTTTTTAATTGTATAAAACTAGGGTATGTTTTTACCATAGTTTGTTGGGGTTTTATTCTATATCTTTTTGCTACTAATCCTAATTTTGTTTTTACATATATTAATGTATCTCCAAAATGATATTCCCCTCTTTCTGTTGGCCTAATTTTATATGAAAAAGTTTTCTCTTCTCCTGAAACAATGTTTTTATTTATTGAAAAATCTCGTATTTGAAACTGAAAAGGAAGTTCATCTATTATGGTACAAAAAACCTCTATCCCATAATTATTTCTTAAGGTTATTTTTATCTCATTATCATCTCCATTAGATAGTTTTTCTGGTAAAACACGCCAAGCTACAATGTTATTTTTACCTAGAAATAATATTAACATATCTATTATTACCGCTACCAAAAAAGCAGTTAATGTTAATTTTGCTACTATAAATAAGCTAGAATAAATAAAACTAAATACAAACAAAACAATACACCCAAACATTCCATAAAAAAAACGATTGTTCAGAAAAAGGTTTTTAAAAAAACTAACAACTAAAAAATCTTCATAATTATTAGTTCTTTCTTTTTTTTGCATTGATATTCTACTCATTTATAAGTTATTTAGGAATTTCTACCGATTGTAATATTTCATTTATAACCTGAGGAGTAGTAAGTCCTTCCATTTCTCTTTCTGGAGTAATAATTACACGGTGTTGTAACACTGGTATTGCTACCTGTTTTATATCTTCTGGAGTTACAAAATCTCTTCCGTTAATAGCTGCAAAAGCCTTACTTGCATTTAAAATAGCAATAGATGCCCTAGGAGAAGCTCCTAAATACAAAAAAGGGTTTGTACGTGTATTTAAGATAATTTGAGCTATATATTCTATTAAGTTAGATTCTACAATTACTTGTGAAATTAGGTTTTGGTATTCTATAATCTTAAACTTATCTATACTATTTATAATTTGACCTAGTTTAGAAGTTGTTAAATTATGTTCTCTATTTATAATTTCAATTTCCTCTTTTAAATCTGGGTAATCAATAGTTATTTTAAACAAAAAACGATCCAATTGAGCTTCTGGCAAACGATATGTTCCTTCTTGTTCTATTGGGTTTTGCGTAGCTATAATCATGTAAGGCGCATCCAATTTATAACGTGTCCCGTCCATTGTTACTTGACGCTCTTCCATAACCTCAAAAAGAGCTGCTTGCGTTTTTGCTGGGGCTCTATTGATTTCATCGGCTAATACTATATTAGAAAATATAGGTCCTTTTTTGAATTCAAATTCTGAATTTTTCAAATTAAAAATAGAAGTTCCTAAAACGTCAGACGGCATTAAATCTGGTGTAAATTGAACTCTATTAAAATCTACACTTAATGTTTTTGCTAATAATTTTGCTGTAATAGTTTTAGCAACCCCTGGGGCTCCCTCTAATAATACATGACCTTGAGCAAATAAAGCTGTTATCAATAAATTTGCTGCATTTTTTTGGCCAACTATTACTTTTGAAAGTTCTGCTTTTATTTGAAATACACTTGCTTGTAGATCGCCTAAATTAAGCCTGTTATTAAATTCAAGTTCGTTTTCCATAGACACTACGTTATTTTTTATAGAAATTTTCTAATTGCTTATTTAATTTTTTTAATGGCTCCTCTGTACTAAATTTATGTGCTTTCATTTTAATTACCAATGTAATTAACTGTTGAATGTCATTAAAAGATTTACCTGATTTTAAAGCCAATTTTTTGATGAAATCTTCATCTAATTTATCTGTACTTAAATAATACCTTTTACGAACATGTTCTAAAAAGTATTTAATATTTTTTTGAATAATTCCATTATAATCACTGGCCTCATAATGTATAGTACTTATAGATTTTACAAATTCAGTAGTAGTATTCTTTAATGGTTCTATAATAGGAATTACCCTTTGTCTACGTTTTGCATTAAATATTAAAAACAAGCCTATAGTTAAGAGCAATAAATACCAACTCCATTTTAAAGGTGGTTTAGAGATAATAAAACGTAATGGGCTATTACTTAGTTCTGGATCTGTTTTAACGTTCTTATCATACAAAAAAGGTATTTCTTTTGGTAAATAAGACATTACAGCACTTACATATTTTACTGAAGTTGAATTAAGCAATTGATAATTAGTTAAAACTTCTGGTGAGCTATATAAATAAAATACGCCTTCTTTATAAGGAACACCTATAAAATTAGTTCGTTGTAGTCCAACTTCGTTATATAAATAACCTAACTTTTTAATACCAATAGTATCTTTAAAAAAACTTGCTCCATAAGTTCGTTTAGAGGTATATACCAAACTATCTTTAACATTTTCTAAATAAAGTTTATAGGTTTGATCTTTAAAATGAACTTTATTGTATTCTATCTTGATACCTAAAGTATCTAGCAGGTAATCTGGAAAATAATTTGATGCTATGAATGCTTGTTTTCCATCAGATATATAATCTAAAAGCTGATTAAAAGATGTTTTATCTATAGTATAATTATCAGATACACTTATATAATTCTTTTTTTTAGCATAAGCATCAAAATCTAAATCCGATTGATATTCATAGAATGTATTGTATAAATTTTTATTAGCCTGATCTTTAAACCAAAAATCTAATTGCTCATGAAATACTTTTGTATCAAATGGGTTGGTCCCTTCTTCGTCATATGTTTGTACCCAATTTACATTATTATCTCCTTTATTAATAAATAAAATAAATACAACAACAATGATTCCTATAATCCATCCTAATTTTTTATTCATCGTTTATTGGTTTTGATAATTGAATAAAAATATTTGATATTGTTTGATACTCTTTAAGATCAATAGTAAACTCTCCGTACCATATATAAGTATAGTAATAAGCAGCTTTACTAAAAATAGAATTATACTTTGTCCCTTCTAGACTTAATTGATAATCATAGGTAGTTTTTTGTGGATCATACTTTATAACATTTGTTTTATCTAGCTTTCCTAATAAAGAAAAGTAATGATATTTAATTGCTAACCTATAATCATTTTGCCCTAATGCTTTTTGTATTAATTCTTCAAAATTAACAGATTGTATATCTTCTTCGATTGCTAAATCAGGATTTATATCTTTTGGATTATTTCTTTTAAAAATCCAGCGTCCTTCTTTACCTAAAATCATTTTTATTATTACATATACAGCTAAGGTTATAACAATAAAATATAGCAGATATTTAAGCCCTACTATTGTTTCTAGCGCAGAATCATTATCAATTTCTAATAATTCTTTTAATTTTTCAATTAACCATATTTTAAATCGAGTAATTAAAGAAACACTTTCCTCGTAATTATATTTATTAGACTTATAATTTTCTTTAAAACTTTCTGGCAATAATCTAATTTCTTTAGGCTCATTAGGGATAATTATATTATTACCTACTATTGACAAAATTGACAGTAAAGAAAATATTAAAAAACTAAGTGCTTTTTTACTCATCTTCTTTAGTTTTTGTTATTTGTTTTACTACGATATACGGATATATTAAATAATAAAAACTAATAATACTTAAGGTTCCTAAAATAATAATTAAAGCTAAAAAATTAGACATCACATTTGAATATCGGGTGATAAAACCTTCTAAAAAACCAGCTGCTATAGTAAAAGGAAATGTACTTATGACAATTTTTATACTATTACGCATACCTATTTTAAAAGAATTTAATCTAGATAATGTTTTAGGAAATAAAATGCTGGCTCCTAAAATAAATCCCGCTGCACCTTCAATAACAATGGCAAAAATTTCCATAGCACCATGAATCCAAATTCCTTTAGCACTTTTCCATAACACCCCTTGTTGTTCAAAAAAATATTGAAAAGCCCCTAACATAATTCCATTTTGCAATAAAATATACCCCGTTCCAATACCTCCGGTTACTCCATACACAAAACTTGTAAGACCTACTTTTAAATTATTAAATGTAATTCCTATAAAACTACCCCAGTTACTACCTCCTTTATATACTGCAACAGGATCTCCGTTTTCAATATTTTGCAAAGTAGAATTAACGTATGAATCTCCTAAAATTAACCGAACAAAAGAATCATCATTTGCCGCAGAAACTACTCCTATAATAACAGCTAACAAAAAGAAAATAAAGGAGTATAAAACATATTTACGGTACTGAAATAATATCAAAGGCACTTCTACCTTAAAAAAATCAAGAAGCAAATTTGTATCTTGTCTTTTGGTTTTATAAATTTTTTGAAAAACCTTAACAGCTAAATCATTCAAGTAAACTACAAGTTTACTTTTTTTATAATATGTTTGTGCATAAGCGAGGTCATTTATTAAATGAAGATATAGTTTTGACAATTCATCAGGATCATCAATTTTTTTTTGCTGAATTGCTTTTTCGAATTGCAACCATTTTGCTTTATTTTGTTTAATAAAAGCGACTTCTCTCATACTTAGCAAATAACACAATATAATGTCAGAAATACAAATTACAACTACTCAAAATGTAAGTATCCGTTTTAAGGCCGCTGAAGCTGGTGAACGCATATCTGCCTACTTAATAGATAGTATAATTAAATACTCTTATTTAGGTGTTATGCTTTTTTTAATAAGTAAATATTTATTGAGCATGGGTAGTAGTCTTGAAAATGTTTTCGAGACTGATCAATGGAGTATAATGGCTTTTATAATAATTATTTGCCTTCCTGTAATATTTTACACTATTACTATGGAAAGTTTTCTTTCTGGTCAAACATTAGGTAAAAAAATAATGAAAATTCAAGTCGTTAAAATTGACGGTTACCAAGCTGTATTTTTAGATTTTTTTATACGTTGGGGTATGCGTATAGTAGATATTAGCATGTTTTCAGGCATTATTGCCTTGGTAGCTATAGGAAGCTCTAAAAAGCACCAACGCTTAGGTGGTTTAGCCTCAGGAACCGGGGTAATTAGCTTTAAAAAGAAAACAACCATTGATCAAACAATTTTACAAGAAGTAGAAGGTGATTACAAACCGATATACCATTCTGTTATAAAATTATCTGATAACGATGTTCGAATAATCAAAGAAAACTTTGAAAGAGCTAAAGCAGTTAATAATCATGAAACCATCTTAATTTTAAAGCAAAAAATTATTGATGTTATACAAGAAGAACCAGAAGGTAATGTTACTGCTGAAAATTTTATAAAACGTATTCTAAAAGATTACAATCATTTTACCCAAAGCATGTAAACTAAATTCTAATATTACCTCTAATATCTTTTAATTCATTTATAGGCTTTTTAGGATCTAAACCATATTTATTTGTTCCTTTATCTCCTTCCGTAACGGTCAAAACAAATAGCCATATCCATCCTATAAATGGTATACAACGCACAAAAAAATATAATCCGCTTGCCTACATCGTGCAATCTTCTTGTCCATAAAGAAAAAGCAGGTGTTATAAAAATTAGTCCATGCACTAGCATGTATAATCTTAGAAACTAATCTAAATTTACAAAACCAATTAAGGAAATTATTGAAATAAATATTTAAAGATGAATTAGCACAAACATCCAATAATCTTTTCTTCTTGATCTACCTTCAAAATCAGCATATTTTTTAAAAGGTAAAAAATACCATTCCATAATTATTCTATTTAAATAGTTAAACAAAACACTATAATTTACAATTATAGTGTTTTGTTTATGGGTTACTCTGATACTCCTATATCGTTTAACTCATCTGAAGGGTTTTTAGGGTTAGGCCCATATTCATTAGCCCCTGGATCACTATCTGTACACATTAAAACTAAAAGCCATAATGCTCCTATTACTGGAACTAAAATAATTAAAAAGAACCACCCACTCTTACCTACATCATGTAACCTTCTTACTGAAACTCCTAATCCTGGTAATAATACTGCTAAAGAATAAGCTCCACTAACAAATGTCAATGACTCAATTCCTGTAGCAATAGCAATTCCTGCTATCCCATAAGAAACAATGGCGCTAATAAGTGCAAACATCCAATATTCTTTTCTTCTTGCTCTACCATTAAAATCTGCATATTGTTTTAATACTTTAAAATACCAATTCATAGTTTATTGTTTTAGTTAGTCTATAAATATAATCTTTTTAACTAATTAATTAACAGTTATATTCATATTCTTTAATTAGTTATATAAAA
>CAZJGP010000054.1:0-3777 GCA_964545595.1 uncultured Flavobacteriaceae bacterium
AATTTTAACTTTCGTAATTTTTACGAGGAGTTTAAAATGAAAATAGAAAAAGAAGTTTTAGAATTTGCTAAAATCAATAACTTTGAATGCACTATTGCTAGACCAAGTGTGGTATCGGGTAGGTTGTTAGACTTTCCTAAATACGTTACCAATACGTACACTGTTTTTTATGCTATTGGAGCATTCTTTAAAAAAATGATTAGTCTGCATAATCCTGATAAAAAAATAAGGATCGCTGTTAATAGCGAAGGAGGACTTAATATTGTACCTGTAGATTATGTTGCTAAAGGAATAATTTCTGCAGCAACAACTAAAGAGAAGCAAGTAAATATTACACATACTAAGAATATTTCTCACCAAGACATCATTAAAGCTATTTTCGCTAAATGCGGAATTACAAATTTTGAATTCGTAACTAATGAGCCTGAAGAAAAAAGTACTATTGAAGCTTTATTTTATAAAACTGTTGGCAACCAATTAGCAAAATATTCTACTTCTCATAAGCACAATTTTGAATCTAAAATTATACGCCAGTTGTTAAATGATATTGTAGAACCTAACATAGACGATACCTTTCAGCAATTATATGATTTTGCTCACGATATAAGTTTCGATAACAAAAATATAATTCCTAAAACCGCTATTATATAAATGAAAAAAGATTTAAAAATAAAAGTTTGTGGAATGAAGCATTCTGATAATATTCAGAATGTAGCAGCATTACAACCGGATTATTTAGGGTTTATTTTTTATCCTAAATCACCTAGAAATTTTGATGGTGAAATTTCTAAAGTAGATGATAACATAAAAAAGACAGGAGTTTTTGTAAATGCTGAAATTGATTTTATTCTTAAAAAAGTAACAAAATATAATTTTAAAGCTGTTCAACTTCACGGAAGTGAATCTGCAGAATATTGTAAGAAATTAAGAAATTCAATTCCTGACATAGAAATATTTAAAGTATTTGGAATTAAAGATACTTTTGATTTCACCATACTAACCGATTATGAAGACATTGTAAATTATTTTCTTTTTGACACTAAAGGGAAAGAAAAGGGTGGTAATGGCTATACTTTTGATTGGAGTGTATTAAAAAACTACACAAGCAAAACACCTATCATTTTAAGTGGCGGATTAGGCTTAGATGAACTTGAAAAAATTGAACAAATCTTAAAAACAGATTTACCTATTTATGCTTTAGATTTAAATAGTAAATTTGAATTAGAACCCGGCTTAAAAGATGCCAAATTATTAAATGAGTTTTTACAAAAGCTCACTCTAAATAATTAAAAATAAAACAACAGTAGTAAATTTTTTACCTACTACGCATTACTAAATATTAACTATTAGTATGAATTACAACGTTGACGAAAAAGGATATTATGGTGATTTTGGAGGAGCTTATATTCCTGAAATGCTATATCCTAATGTAGAAGAATTACGCGCACAGTATTTAGATATTATGGCGCAACCCGATTTTAAAGCCGAATTTGATCAATTATTAAAAGATTATGTTGGTAGACCCAGCCCTTTATATTTTGCAAAGCGTTTATCTGAAAAATACAATACAAAAGTATATTTAAAACGTGAAGATTTAAACCATACTGGAGCTCATAAAATCAATAATACAATAGGTCAAATTTTAGTAGCAAAAAAACTAGGTAAAAATAGAATTATTGCTGAAACTGGAGCTGGTCAACATGGTGTAGCAACTGCTACTGTTTGTGCCCTAGCGGGTATTAAATGTATTGTTTACATGGGTGCAATTGACATTAAACGTCAAGCTCCAAATGTAGCTCGTATGAAAATGCTTGGCGCAGAAGTTAGAGCTGCTCAATCAGGTAGTAAAACTTTAAAAGATGCTACAAACGAAGCTATTCGAGATTGGATTAACAACCCTGTAGACACACATTATATTATTGGTTCTGCTATTGGACCACACCCTTATCCTGATATGGTTACACGTTTTCAAAGTGTAATTTCAGAAGAAATAAAATGGCAATTAAAAGAAAAAGAAGGTCGTGAAAACCCTGATTACGTTGTTGCTTGTATTGGTGGAGGTAGTAATGCTGCTGGAACCTATTATCATTATTTACATGAACCAGAAGTAGGTATTATTGCTGTAGAAGCTGCCGGAAAAGGAATTAATAGTGGTAAAAGTGCCGCTACCAGTAAATTAGGTAAAGAAGGAGTTATACATGGTTGTAAAACTTTACTTATGCAATCAGAAGATGGACAAATTACAGAACCTTATTCCATATCTGCTGGGTTAGACTATCCTGGTGTAGGGCCAATGCATTCGCATTTAGCAAGAACTGGCCGTGCTGACTTTTATTCTGTTACTGATGATGATGCTATGCAAGCTGGTTTAGAACTTTGTAAATTAGAAGGAATTATTCCTGCCATAGAAAGTTCTCATGCTCTAGCGATATTTAACCAAAAAGAATTTAAACCAGATGATGTTGTTGTTCTTAGTCTTTCAGGTAGAGGAGACAAGGATTTGAATAATTACATTGAGTATTTTAAATTATAATGAAAGAGCTTAAACAAAAAATAGAACAAGAGATTATTGATCTTCATGATGTTTTTATTGAATGGTTTACTGGCTCTTCGGATAAAGTAGGTTTGGAAGACAAGTTAACCTCTCGATTTTTTGAAGAGACTGTTTTTATAACAACACAAGGGCATTCTGTTAATTATGAAGGTTTAATGAATATGTTTCAGAATGGTTACGGGGTGAATTCTATTTTAAAAATAGCTATTAGTAACGTGGAAGTTTTACAAGAAATAGATGATTATGTTTTAGCCACTTATGTGGAATGGCAAACAAATGACCCTAACCCTGAAGTAACTGGCAACTACACTATTAGAAAGAGCACTGCGTTAATTTCGAGTAAAGCACCTTTTAAATGGTTACATATTCATGAAACAATGATGCCTAAACCTAATGAAATAATAGAGGATTGGAAGAGTTAATATTAAAGGTCTTTACTATTGATTTTATAAAATTACGATTAACAAGATACTCTGAAATAAAAAATATACAGTAATTCGCAAAGCGAAAAACAATGAACAGAATAAATCAAAAATTAAACGAAGACAAAAAATTATTGTCAATATATTTTACAGCAGGTTATCCTGCTTTAGAAGACACTACAACTATATTAAAAGAATTAGAAGATAATGGTGTAGATATGGTTGAAATTGGATTGCCATTTAGTGACCCATTAGCTGATGGTCCCGTAATACAAGACAGTTCTACAATAGCTTTAAAAAACGGGATGACAACCGTAAAATTGTTTGAACAATTAAAAGACATTCGAAAAACAGTTAGTATTCCTTTAGTAATCATGGGTTATTTTAATCCAATGATGCAATATGGTGTAGAAGCTTTTTGTGCTAAATGTGCTGAAATTGGAATCGATGGTTTAATTATTCCTGATTTGCCTATTACTGAATATAACGAACACTACCGTGAAACTTTCGAAAAGCATGGGTTAATAAATGTATTTTTAATTACACCACAAACTAGCGATGATCGTATTAAAGTAATAGATAGCGTATCTAACGGATTTATTTATATGGTAAGTTCTGCATCAGTTACAGGTTCTACATCTGGTTTTGGAAATACTCATGAAGCTTATTTCAAAAGAATAAAAGCTATGAATTTAAATGCCCCGCAAATTGTTGGGTTTGGGATTAATAATGCCGAAACATTTACACAAGCAACCAAAAGTACAAAAGGTGCCATTATTGGTTCTGCCTTCATAAAAACAC
>CAZJGP010000055.1:0-23545 GCA_964545595.1 uncultured Flavobacteriaceae bacterium
GATGAGAGGAGAAAAAACTGTAGGCGATAAAACAACAATTCTAAAAGATTGGGCATGGGCACACCCTACATATGAGTTTTATGTATCTAAAAGTAAACTAGCTGTTAAGAGTATTCAGATAAATCCACAAGGGAAAATGGCAGATATTAATGAGTTAAATGATAGTTACAAACCTTAATTCTGTAGCTTTTTAATTTGACTGTTTGTTGGTTTTTCTTTGTGATAAAGTATGTTAATGGTGTCTCCAATTTTTAACTCATGATTAAAGTAATTGTTGTACGTATCAAAATCAATTTCATTAAATGATTTTATAGTTTTGTTGTTGACAATAAAAGTGTATTCAACCATATAGTTTAATACGTTGTCATCATTTATTAGGTCTTCTAATGAGTTACTACGAATAATATCTGTTATTAAAGCAGTTGTTTCTATACCGTTTTTAATGAAGTCATTGTTGTATTTTTTACTTAACAAAATTCCTAAATAAGCTATAAGGCTAAAGATTAAAATTAAAACTAAAGGTTTCATAAGCTTTCCTTTTGCGGGTGGGGTAAGTTGTTAGCTCAATAAATATTTATTAGCATGCTTAGTGTATCTAAGAATTTCTTCTTGTTTCCACTCTTCGCTTAAGTTTAATTCTTGTTTAAAAATATCAGCAACAACACTTATGCATTCTAAACTGGCTCTGGCATCTAAAAATAATAAACGTGTTCGCCTTGCTAAAAAGTCTTCTGCTGTTTTTGCATCTTCATTTTTAATGGCCCAAACTACTTGAGCTTTAATAATTGTATGTTCCGGGTGTATTTTTTCTTTTAATTCAGGTCGTTTTTCTGCTAAATCTAAAATCAAATCTGCATCGGTACCGTAAACACTTAAAAAATCATTTGGGTTTACATTGGTTTTATGACCGTGTATATTTAAATATTCAGTGTCTGATTTTACATTAGGTAAATTAACAATCATTGCAGCTTTATCAATAGTATCTTCAGCCATTTTACGGTAGGTAGTCCATTTTCCTCCTGCAATAGTAACTAAGCCGTTATTACTAACTTCTATAACATGTTCTCTAGAGATAGATTTAGTGTTTTCGGCATTTCCGTTTTTTACTAAAGGGCGTAAGCCTACAAAAACACTTTTAACATCACTTTTGCTAGGGTCTTTGGTTAGATATTTAGCAGTATGTGTCAGCAGGAAATTAATTTCTTCTTCTTGAGCCATTGGTTCATACGGATATTCTTTAACCAGAGTATCAGTAGTTCCAACAATAATTTTATCATGCCAAGGTACAGCAAACAATACACGACCATCATCCGTTTCAGGAATCATAATAGCGGTTTCTCCGGGTAAAAAACTTTTATCTAACACAATGTGTACCCCTTGGCTGCTAGTCATTATTTTAGAAGCTGTATCATCGTCCATAGTTCTAATAGAGTCAGAAAATACACCTGTAGCGTTTACTACAGCTTTTGCTTTAATAGTGTATTGTTTGTTATTAATGGTGTCGTTGATTTTTCCGCCATTAATAATGCCATCTTTTGTTTTTGTAAAACTTAAAAATTCATGATAATTTAAAACAGTTGCGCCTTGCTCCTTAGCAGTTTGCATCATGTTTGTTAATAAGCGAGTATCATCAAATTGTCCATCATGATAAATTACTCCTCCGCGTAATCCCTTTTGTTCTATAGTAGGTAAAAAACGAATAGTTTCTTCTTTAGATAGTAATTCAGAATCTCCAAAACCTTCTTTTCCAGCAAGCCAATCGTACATTTTTAAACCAATTCCATAAAAAGGACTCTCCCACCAATCATAAGTAGGTACTACAAATTTTAAATCGTGAACAATATGTGAAGCATTATTTTTAAGTAAAGCGCGCTCTTTTAAAGCTTCTAAAACTAACGATACATTTCCTTGTTGTAAATAGCGAACACCTCCATGAATAAGTTTGGTGCTTTTGCTTGAAGTTCCTTTTCCATAATCTTCTTTTTCCACTAAAAGTGTTTTGTAACCTCTAGAAGCAGCATCGATAGCAGCGCCCATTCCTGTAGCTCCACCACCAATAATTAAGATATCCCAATGTGTGTTTTCTAAATTATTTGTCATTTGTAATGTTTAGTTGCTCCTTCATCCATTTAGGTCTGTCTGTAGTTAGTCCGTCTGGTGAAAAAGGAAGGTATTGTTTTGCATGCATTATTTCGTTAATAGTCCATAAATAGACGTCGAAATTTTCTTGCTGCATCGTTTTAAAAAATGATTTATCGGCTGCTTTTCCTGCGAAAACATTAACACCATCTAAATTATGTTTTTTTACTTTGTCAATTATTTCTTTGTAAGAAGGTGTGTTTTTGGCGGTTTCTTCGTTGTAATCTAAATCTAATAGCCAAAGACATTTGTTGTTCGGAAATATTGTTTTAACCATACAAATAGACTCGTAATTGAAAGAAATAAACTCTAATTGTTTCCAGATATTAGTATTCTTTTTTTCTAATGCAGTCAAAGCACTTTCCATTTCGAGTCCATCTTTAAGTTCAACAACCAGGGTGCCATTATTAGGAATGGTTTGTAAAACTTGCTCTAGGGTAGGAATTAATTCGTTTTTCCACTGTTCGCCTTTAAAAACGCCTACATCTATAGTTAATAACTCATCAAAGTTGTATTCGTTAACTAATTTATCAATTTGGTTATACCTAATAGTTGTATCATCATGAAATACCACAATAATATTATCCTTGCTTAATTTGACATCAATTTCAACATGATGTATATTTTGATTCCAAGCTAAATTTACACTAGCTAAAGTGTTTTCAGGAGCATCAAATGATGCACCTCTATGCGCAATGATTTTAGGTTTTTTCAAACTTGTTGAGCTTATTAATGTAAACGAGTATTAAGATAAGGTTAATACGTGATAGATCGTGCTTTTTTGTAAAAGGAAAATCTTTTAGTAATTAAATTTATAAAAGTTTATTAAAACAAAAAAGCGAGTTACTGTAAAGTAACTCGCTTTTAATATTCTTAAGTGTAATACTTTTATCCTAAAAGTTTCTGCTCTACTAAGTATTCTGCAATTTGAACAGTGTTAGTTGCAGCTCCTTTACGTAGGTTATCGGCAACAATCCACATGTTTAATGTGTTTGGGTTCGACTCATCTCTACGAATACGACCAACAAAAACTTCATCTTTATCATGAGCAAAAGCTGGCATTGGGTATGTGTTTGTGTCTAAGTTATCTTGAACAACAACACCTGGCATCTCTGTTAATAAAGAACGAACTTCATTAATGTCAAAATCATTAGCAAACTCAACGTTTACTGATTCAGAGTGACCACCTGCAGTTGGAATACGAACAGCAGTTGCAGTAACATTGAAACTATCGTCACGTAAAATTTTCTTAGGCTCTTTAACTAATTTCATTTCCTCTTTCGTGTATCCGTTATCTTGGAATACATCACAATGAGGGATAGCGTTACGGTTAATTGGGTATAAATACGCCATTTCACCTTCAACACCTTTAGTTTCGTTTTCTAATTGTTGAACAGCTTTTACTCCAGTTCCAGAAACAGACTGGTAAGTAGAAACAATTAAACGCTTCATTTTATATTTATCGTGTAATGGAGCTAAAGCCATTACTAACTGAATTGTTGAACAGTTAGGGTTAGCAATAATCTTATCTTCAGCAGTAAGAACATCACCATTAATTTCTGGTACTACTAATTTTTTAGTAGGATCCATTCTCCATGCTGATGAGTTATCTACAACAGTAGTACCTGCAGCAGCAAATTTTGGAGCCCATTCTAAAGAAGTATCTCCTCCTGCAGAAAATAATGCTACATCAGCATTCATTTCAACAGCTGTTTCCAATGTTACACAAGCGTAGTCCTTACCCTTGTATGAAAGTTTTTTTCCTTCAGATTTCTTAGATGCAACAGGAATTAATTCTGTTACGGGAAAATTTCTTTCTGCTAATACTTTTAGCATCACGGTACCTACCATTCCGGTAGCACCAACAACGGCTACTTTCATTTTTTACTTGTTTAAATTGAATATTTATTTGTACTCTAGAAAATTAGAGAGAGCAAAAATACTATATATTATATAGATAACGTAGTTTAATACGTAATTTACACGATTGCTTAGTTGTTTTTGTGTTGTTTTCCTTTCGAAAAATTGAAATAAATTTCAAAAATCTTATTTTCTTCCAAAATCAGCTGGAATTTCTCCCCAGGCTTTGGTTTCCCATTTTACAATTACAGTTTCGTAAGTATTGGTTTTTAACCAATTTTCAGCTCTTTTTACTAAATCGAAAACATCTTTGTTTTTTTCGCTAAGGGTTAGTTTTGTTTTGCATTTTTTTTGACGAACCCAACTCATAGCAATTTTAGAGTCGGTATATAATTTTCGATCACTTTTGTGTTGTTTTAAAAAAGCTAAACCGTGTACTAAAGCTAAAAATTCTCCAATATTATTGGTTCCTTGTTTAAAAGGGCCTTGATGAAATAATTGTTTTTGAGTTTGAGTGTCAACTCCACGATATTCCATAATACCAGGGTTTCCACTAGAAGCAGCATCTACAGCAATAGAATATAAATTAGGTTCGCCAATAGCTGCTAGTTCTGCGGCATTTAATTTTGGTTTAGCTGTTTTTTTACCAACGTAGTCTGCATAAACTCCGTCATAAGCTTTTATAGCTTCCGTTTTACTTTCAAATGATTTGTATTGTGCTTGTGGGTAATTGTCTATTGCTTTTTTACAAGCTTTCCAGTTATCATAAATACCTTCTTTATGACCTTGCCAAACAACATAAAACTTTTTCTTTTTAGCCATATCGATTTTTTATTCCCTTTAAAGGGGAAACAAATTTAAGACAGTTTTTTTATTAAAAATAAGATAGAAACAGGAAAAACAAGATAGTAGAACATGCTTTTTTGTTTCTGTAGTATCTTTGCGGCACCTTTCAGTGCATATTTAATTTTAGAAAGTTATACCTATGGAATTTAATAGTGAAGTACAGTCGAATTATAAACCTAAAAATTTAGCAGTTAAATTAAATAAAATAGGAGAGCAGCACGTTTTAAAAGGTCATCCTTGGGTATTTTCTAATAGTATTGAAAAAATTAGTGGAGATCCTAAGACCGGAGATTTGGCTATTATTTTTAATAAAAGAAAAAATAAAGTTATAGGTATAGGATTGTATGATGCAGACTCGCCAATTTCTATAAAAATGATTTATAGTGGTCTTGAAAAAATGACAATTAATGCTGATTTTTTTCATTCTAAAATTGAACTAGCTTATAGTAAACGTATAGAGTTGTTAGAAACAAATACAAATAGTTATCGCTTGTTGTTTGGTGAAAATGACGGTTTTCCATCATTAATAGCAGATGTTTATGATACTGTTTTGGTAGTAAAGTTGTATTCAGAAATATGGTTGTCTTTTTTAGAAACGATCTTAAAAAGTTTACAACAAGTTTCTAAAGCAAAAACTATTGTAATACGTTTAAGTAGAAGTTTACAAAAATCGACAAACCATTTGTTAAGCGATGGACAAGTAGTTTTTGGGGTCTTAGAAAATGAAGTGGTTCGTTTTGTAGAGCATAATGTAAATTTTTCGGCAAATGTTATAAAAGGGCATAAAACAGGATATTTTTTAGACCATAGAGCTAATAGAAAAAAAGTAGGGGAGCTAAGTAAAAACAAAACGGTTTTAGATGTTTTCTCTTATGCTGGTGGCTTTTCGGTTCATGCCTTGTTTAACCAGGCAAAAGAGGTTACTAGTTTAGATATTAGTAAGCAAGCATTAGAAATTGCTGTTGAAAACGGAAAGTTAAATGAATATAAAGGGGTTCATAAAACAATTGCAGGCGATGCTTTTGAAGAGTTAAGAAGCTTAATTGAACAAGGGATTTCGTTTGATGTTGTAGTAATTGACCCTCCAAGTTTTGCAAAACAAGCGTCTGAAATTGATTTAGCAAAGAAAAAATATGCCCAATTAGCTAAATTAGGAGTTAAATTAACTTCAGAAAAAGGGTTATTGGTACTTGCTTCATGCTCATCTAGAGTAGTTGCTAATGATTTTTTTGATATTAATGAGAAGGTTTTAGAGAGTTCTAATAGAGATTTTGAAACTATTTCAAAGACGTATCATGATCTAGATCATCCAATTGGTTTTCCGGAAGGGGCTTATTTAAAATGTGGATATTATAGATTTTATTAGATAATATTTCAAAAAAGAAAGCTCCAATAACTTAATTATTGGAGCTTTCTTTTTTGAAATATACTTACGTTTTATTTTTTAGGAAATAATAGCTTTTCAATTACTTTTGGAAAATTAGTGTGTTCTAAAACATGAATTTTAGAAGCAACATCTTCGGGAGTATCAGTAGTTTCTAAGGCTGTTTGCGCTTGAAAAATTATAGCTCCTTCGTCATAATTTTCATTAACATAATGAATCGTAATTCCTGAAAATTCTTCTTTATTTTCTACTACAGCCTTGTGAACATTCATGCCATACATGCCTTTTCCGCCATAATTTGGTAAAAGTGCTGGGTGAACGTTTATTATTTTATTTGGAAATTCATTTATGATATTTTCAGGAAATTTCCATAAAAAACCAGCTAAAACGATCAAATCAGGCTCTGCATCTTTCACTATGTGTAAAATGTCATTTGATTCGTAAAAAGAAGCTCTGTCAAAGTGTAAAGCTTTAACATTTAGGTTGTTTGTGCGTTCTAATACTTTAGCTTTTGGTTTATTGGATAATACAAGGCTTACTTTAGCTAACTTGTTGTTATTGAAATACTTGATTATGTTTTCAGCATTGGATCCCGATCCAGAGGCAAATATGATAATTCGTTTCATTTGGTATGGTAGTTGAGTATGCGTTTATGGAATATTCCAGATAATTAAACTCTCAATAATTATGGTAAAATTAAATAGAACACGTATTTTTGAGAAATTAAAATTCACATTTTTTTATGTTTTTGACGTTTTCAAATAAAGTTTTTTATTTTTGCGTTCTAAACTAAAATTTAAAATTTAAAATTATGTCAGACATTGCATCAAGAGTAAAGGCTATTATAGTTGACAAATTAGGAGTTGACGAAAATGAAGTTGTAACAGACGCAAGCTTCACTAACGACCTTGGAGCTGATTCATTAGACACTGTAGAACTTATTATGGAATTCGAAAAAGAATTTGATATTCAAATTCCAGATGACCAAGCAGAAAACATTGCAACAGTTGGTCAAGCAGTTTCGTATATAGAAAACGCAAAATAATTTAAGCTTTACAAATAAGATTTATGGAATTAAAGCGAGTAGTTATAACAGGATTAGGTGCCTTGACCCCAATTGGTAACAATATAACAGAATATTGGGAAGGCTTGGTTAATGGGAAAAGTGGAGCAGCTCCAATTACGCATTTTAATGCCGAAAAGTTTAAAACAAGATTCGCTTGTGAGGTCAAAAATTTTGACGTTACCGAATTCATGAATCGTAAAGAAGCTAGAAAGCTCGACAAGTATGCTCAATATGCTATTGTTGCCGCAGATGAAGCTATTGCTAATTCAAAATTAGATCTTGAGACTATTGATAAATCAAGAGTAGGTGTAATTTGGGGTGCAGGTATTGGTGGTATTGAAACATTTCATGCCGAGGTTAAAAATTTTACAGAAGGGGATGGAACTCCGCGTTTCAACCCTTTCTTTATACCTAAGATGATTGCAGATATTGCTCCGGGTAATATTTCTATTCGTCATGGCTTTATGGGGCCAAACTTTACTACAGTATCAGCATGTGCTTCTTCGGCAAATGCAATGATTGATGCTTTGAACTATATTCGTTTAGGTCATTGTGATGTTATTGTTACAGGAGGTAGTGAGGCGGCTGTTGTAGAATCAGGTATGGGAGGTTTTAATGCATTACATGCATTGTCAACTAACAATGACAATCATGAAGGAGCATCAAGACCATTCGATGCTAACCGTGATGGGTTTGTTTTAGGAGAAGGAGCAGGAGCATTAATTCTTGAAGAATATGAATATGCTAAAGCTCGTGGAGCAAAAATTTATGCTGAAGTTGTTGGTGGAGGTCTATCATCAGATGCTTACCATATGACAGCGCCACACCCAGAAGGGATTGGTGTAGTTGCAGTTATGAATAATTGTTTGAAAAATGCTGGGTTAAAACCAGAAGATATTGATATTATTAACACGCACGGAACATCGACTCCTTTAGGAGATGTTGCAGAATTAAAGGCTATTGGTAAAGTTTTTGGGGATCATGCTAAAAACATCAATATTAATTCTACAAAATCAATGACAGGTCACTTATTAGGTGCTGCTGGTGCTATTGAAGCAATTGCTTCGGTATTATCATTAGAGCACGGAATTGTGCCTCCGACAATTAACCATGAAACGGTTGATGAGAACATTGATCCTGAATTAAACTTAACACTAAACAAAGCACAAAAACGTAATGCCAAAGTTGCCATGAGTAATACTTTTGGATTTGGAGGTCATAATGCTTGTGTGTTACTTAAAAAATTAGACGAATAAGAGTTTGTATATGAGTCTTATTCAAAAAATATTTAACTCTCGTTCCAAGCCAAAGGAAGGAGAGTTTTCTTTTTTTATACAAGATACTATAGGTTTTAAGCCTAAAAACATAGAGTTTTATGAAACGGCTTTTACGCATAGATCTCTTGGTTTAAGAGATTCAGAGGGTAATGCTAAAAACTATGAACGCTTAGAGTTCTTAGGTGATTCTATATTGAGCAGTGTAATTGCATCGTATTTATTTAATGAAGTGCCTTCAGGTAATGAGGGGTACTTAACAAAAATGCGTTCAAAAATTGTTAGTAGAAAACATTTAAATGAGTTAGGAAAAGATATGAAGCTTATTGAACATGTTCGAACACAAATAGCTACAGAGCAATTTGGGATAAATATTCATGGTAATATTTTTGAGGCTTTAATAGGGGCTATTTATTTAGATAGAGGTTATGAGTTTTGTAGAAAATTTATAAACTCTGCTGTTATAAATCCGTATGTAGATATTGAAAGTCTAGAAGGTCAAATAATTAGCTACAAAAGTTTACTTATAGAGTGGTTTCAGAAAAAGAAATATGTTTTTCAATACGATGTTTATGATGATACAGGAATGGAAGAATTACGCCATTTTGCTGTAAAGTTATGGGTTAACGATAAAGTAGTTGCTAAAGCAAGAGCTACTTCAAAGAAGAAAGCCGAAGAAAAAGCCTCTAAAAGAGCATATTTTGCGTTTCAGAAAAAAATAGAGGAGTAAAAAAGCGAAAACGTTGTATTTTTTTAAGAAGTTTAAAACCATACAAAAGTAGAGATATTAAATTCGTATCTTGCGCTCTGTTTTTGAGGTTGCTTTTTTAGAAAGAACAAAGTATGTTAGTTAATAAATTAGTGCTAGATACATTTGAGGTTGATGAATTTTACTTATGTGCAATTCATAGTTCATTGCCCTCTTATAAAATGGCTTTTTTATTAAATAAGCATTTGAATTTGCAATTTGCAAGATCAAAAAAAGATGTAGAGGTTGTAAGTGCAGATGGGTTAGAAGTATATCCATGTTATGTTTATGAAGATGAAAATAACTATGCATATTATTCCTTAATAAAAAACAAGTGTTTTTTTGAGCAAACAGTAGCTATTAAAGATGGAGATTTGTTTGCAAATACGTCAATACAACAAGTAGTTAAAAATTTAATCCCTGAATATAATAAGGTGGATTATTTTTTAAAGATAGAAACTGATAATACTGCGTTTAGCACTAAATTATTGGTTTTTAATATAAGTAAGATTAATCAAGTAATTGCTTCTTTTGAGGTTGATTACGAAACAATAAAGTCAAAAACTAATCTAATATTAGAATAATGTCAATACCTAAAAAGACTAAGATTGTAGCAACGCTAGGACCAGCTACAGATTCTAGAGAAGTAATAAATGATCTTTTAATCGCAGGTGTAAATGTGTTCAGAATTAATTTCTCACATGCTGATTACGATGATGTAATAAGAAGAATAAAATTCATAAGAGAGCAAAATGAAGCTAATGGTTTCAATGCTGCAATTCTTGCTGATTTACAAGGGCCAAAACTTCGTGTTGGAGTTATGGAAGAAGGTACAGTTGTTAAAGCTGGTGACGAAGTTACTTTTGAGACAGGAGAGCCATTTGTTGGTAATGCAACAAGAGCTTACATGAACTATGCTCAGTTCCCTAAAGATGTTAAAGCTGGAGAAAAAGTTTTAGTTGATGATGGAAAAGTGCATTTTGAAGTTATTTCTACTAACGGAGAAAATAAAGTAGTAGCTAAAGTTACTCAAGGAGGACCATTTAAGTCTAAAAAAGGAGTTAACCTTCCTAATACAGATATTTCACTTCCTGCATTGACAGAAAAAGATGTTAAAGATGCTATTTTTGCTTGTGAGCAAGGTGTAGATTGGATAGCACTTTCTTTTGTAAGACATGCAAAAGATGTGAAATTATTACAAGATTTAATTTCAGAACATAGTGATTTCCCTATTCCAATTATTTCTAAAATAGAAAAGCCAGAAGGAGTTTCTAATATTGATGAAATTTTAGAGGTGTCAGGTGGTTTAATGGTTGCTCGTGGAGATTTAGGAGTTGAAATTCCTGCACATGAAGTGCCATTAGTACAAAAAGAATTGGTACATAAAGCTAAATTAGCTCGTAAGCCAGTTATTATTGCTACACAAATGATGGAGACTATGATTGATAGTTTAACTCCAACAAGAGCAGAAGTTAATGATGTTGCCAATTCAGTTATGGATGGTGCAGATGCAGTAATGTTATCAGGAGAAACATCAGTTGGAGATTACCCAGTACAGGTTATCCAAACAATGCGTAATATTATTAATAGTGTTGAAAATTCACCATTAATTTCAGTTCCTCAAACACCTCCAGGTAATACAGAAGGTCGTTATATTACTGATTCAGTATGTTACCATGCTGCACATATTGCTAATAACATTAAAGCAGGTGCTATTTCTACGTTAACAAATTCTGGTTATACAGCATACCAAATTTCTGCATGGAGACCAGATTCTCATATTGTAGTGTATTCTGATAACAAAAGAATTTTAGCACAGTTGAATTTATTATGGGGTGTTAAAGCATTTTACTATAATAATCCAGAGGCTTCTACAGATCAAACAATTGTAGAGGTTAATCAATTAGCTATCGAAAGAGGTTACCTTAAAAAAGGTGATAGTGTTGTTAATTTAGTGTCAGCTCCACTTGTTGAAAAAGGTGATGTTAATACATTAAGAATTACAGAGATATAATTTATATCTTGATTATAATAAAAAAAGCTCTTTTGAATTTGTTTTCAAAAGAGCTTTTTTTATTAACTAGTTTTTGAGTTTATTCCTCTTTTTCTTCAATACTGTTTAGTTGTGTGTTAAGTGATGTTGTAGATTGATAAACTTCCGTTAAGGAAATACTTAAAGAAATTACTAATGCAATTAAGCTTAAACCAAAAATTATATTGGCAGCATTGTTGTTGTTTGTGTAAAGTAATCCCATGGTAATAACAGCGCCTAAAAAGCTTAAAATTGCAGTAGCTTGCATGTTACGTATAAGGTATAACCTTTTTCTTAATTGGTTTATTTGTGTTCCAATACTTTCGGAATGATTAGTAATGTATTCTTTGTGTAATTGTCTAATAAGTGCTGCGATAGCTAAATACCTTGCATTGTAAGCTAACATTGTTAATGATATAGCAGGGAATAATAATGCGGGAATACTAATGTTTAGTGTCATAGCGGCAAGTATATTTATTTCTGTAAAAATACGTTTTATAAATTTCGGTTTTATTCTAATTTTTGTCAATTAGAAAATCTTAAAAATAAGTATCTTGTTTATTAGAAATTGTTTTTATGTCAAAATATAATCCTCTACCTGCTCAGTTATTTGTAAAAAACAGAGCAAAATTTATTTCGAAAATGAAGCCTAGTAGCATTGCTGTTTTTAATAGTAATGATATTTACCCAGTAAGTGCTGATAGTACATTGCCTTTTCAGCAACATAGAGATATTTATTATTTAAGTGGAGTAGATCAAGAAGAATCCATATTGTTGTTGTTTCCTGATGCAAACAAAGAAAAGTACAAGGAGCTACTTTTTCTTAAAAAAACGAGTGAGTTAATTGCAATTTGGGAAGGTCATAAATTAACAAAAGAAGAAGCGACAGAAAGAACAGGTATTAAATCGGTATTTTGGCTTGAAGACTTTGAAGAAATGTTTACTGAGTTAATGAATGAGTCGTCTAATATTTATTTTAATTCAAATGAACATTTACGAGCAAAAATAGAAACGCAAACAAGAGAAGATCGTTTTATAGCTTCGTGTAAAGAGAAATTTCCTAAACATAATATAGAGAAAAGTAATCCTATACTTCATAGTATAAGAGCTATTAAAGAAGTTGAGGAAATTGAGACAATAAAAAAAGCTTGTTCTATTACTGAAGAAGGCTTTCGCAAAGTTTTACAAATGGTAAAACCAGGAGTTTGGGAATATGAAATTGAAGCAGAGTTAATTTATTATTTTACAAAAAATAGGGCAGATGGTTTTGCCTATACACCAATTGTTGCTAGTGGTAATAATGCAAATGTTTTGCATTATATAGAAAATAATAAGCAGTGTAAAGCAGGTGATGTTATTTTAATGGATGTTGCTGCTGCTTATGCAAAATATTCAAGTGATATGACACGTGTAGTGCCTGTTTCAGGGGTTTTTACCGAAAGGCAAAAACAGGTTTACAATGCATTGTTAAAGGTTAAAAATGAAAGTACGGCTTTGTTAAGTCCTGGTTTAGAGTGGAAAGATTATAATAATGAAGTAGGAAAGCTGATGACATCGGCATTAATAGATTTAAAGTTAATAGATTCTTTAGATGTTAAAAATGCTCCAAAAGAAACTCCTGCTTTTAGAAAGTATTTTATGCATGGTAATTCTCACTTTTTAGGTTTAGATACACATGATTATGGTTTGCAAACTGTTCCAATGGAAGCGAATATGGTTTTAACAGTAGAGCCAGGAATTTATATTCCGGAAGAAAAAATGGGTTTTCGTTTAGAAGATAATGTTGTTATACAAGAAAATGGTGAGCCGTTAAACTTAATGAAAAATATTCCGATAGAAATAGATGAAATAGAAACATTAATGAATTCATAGGTTTTTGGAAAACAGTATTATATATAATCAAGAAGAAATAAGTTATTCTGTTTCGGGTAAAGGGCCTGTTGTTGTGTGGTTACATGGCTTTATGGAAGATAAAAGTATATGGTTTAATCAAACTACTCTTTTTGATAATAGCTATACAAATGTATGTGTTGATTTATTGGGGCATGGAAGCACTAGTTGTGTGACAGATGAAGAGTTGACGATAAATTCGTATGCTGATGCAGTGATATTTGTTTTAGATTTTTTAAAAATAGAAGATTTTTCAATAGTAGGGCATTCCATGGGTGGTTATATAGCTTTGTTTATTTTAGAAAAGAGGCAAAAAAAAATAAACCATTTTGTGTTGTTAAATTCAACTTCTAAAGCAGATACTATTTTAAAGAAAGAAAATAGAGACAGGGCTTTAAAAATTATCGAAAAGCAAAAAGATAATTATTGCCGAATGGGAGTTGTTAATTTATTTTCTAAAGAATCTAGAGAGATATTTAAAGAGGAAATAGAGCAATTAATTATTGTAGCAAAATCTACACCTTTAAAAGGTATTCAGCAAGCTTTGTTAGCTATGAAAAATAGAGTTTCAAAAATAGATGTTTTAAGAAGTTACTCAGGAAAAAAAATGATTGCTTCTGGAATAAATGATCCTGTGTTAAGGGTAGATGAAATAAAGAAAGAATCGAAAGAGGTTGGAGCTTATTTTGTGACATTTGCGGGGGGGCATATGTCTTATTTAGAATCTTTTGGAGAACTAAACAGTCGTTTAAGTGATTTGTTTGAAGGTCTTAATTAATTTTAGACGCCTGTTTTTTAGGTGTTTATAATTAAAATTGTATTTTAGCCAATAAAAACACCTTTAAACGAATTGATTTGATTATCTTTGTAATATGTTAAACTGCTGATAATAAATGATATGATGTTAAATGTGCCTCTTTTTATACCTCAAATATATTGCTCCATTGCAGGGCATCAATATAAAATAGTAAAGAATATTACAGAGCACGTTAAGGAGTATAAGTGTTCGTGTTGCGGTAAAGAAGTTGCTACAAATGCAAATGGTAAATTAGTAGAACTTACCCCTGAGTTAAGAAACATACATTCAGCATTGCATAATATGATTTTAAAACGCAGGAGTAAAGTGTTAACTAATGCTTAAAACTAGTTTTCTTTATTTTTGTTTAAACTATTCCATCCTTGAGCTTGCATAGCTACTTTAGTGTTTCCTCTAGTAATTAAATGTACTCCTTCTTTTGCAGCTCCAATATGTCCAATAATACTTAAGTTAGGGTTAGCTTTTATTTTAGGAAAATCTTCTTGAGAAACTGTAAATAAAAGTTCGTAATCTTCGCCACCATTTATAGCTATAGTTGTGCTATCTAAGTTAAACTCTTCGCAAGCTGTAATTACAGTAGGGTCTAATGGTAATTTCTCTTCATAGATATAAGCGCCAACATCAGAGTTTTTACATATATGCATAATTTCAGAAGACAACCCATCACTTATGTCAATCATACTTGTTGGTTTTACATCAAGATCTTTAAGTAATTGCGGAATATCTTTTCTTGCTTCGGGTTTAAGTTGTCTTTCTAATAAATAGCTATACATACTTAAATCGGGTTGCGATTGCGGATTAACTTTAAAAACTTCTTTTTCTCTTTCTAAAATTTGAAGTCCCATATAGGCAGCTCCTATGTCACCAGATACAACTACTAGGTCGTTCTCTTTTGCGCCATTTCTATAAATTAAATCTTCATTTTTGGCATGGCCAATAGCTGTAATGCTAATTAGTAAGCCTTTGTTTGAAGAAGTAGTGTCTCCTCCTATGACATCTATATTGTACGTTTTTGCAGCGGTGTGAATTCCGGCATAAAGATCCTCTAGTGCTTCTAAAGGAAATCTGTTGCTAACGGCAATAGAAACAGTAATTTGTTTAGGCGTTGCATTCATAGCGTAAACATCGGACAAGTTAACCATTACAGACTTGTAACCTAAATGTTTTAATGGAACGTATGATAAATCAAAATGAACACCTTCTACAAGTAAGTCAGTTGTAACAACACACTGCTCATTTTTAAAGTTTATAACAGCTGCATCGTCTCCAATACTTTTAATGGTGCTTTCGTGTTTAATTTCAAAGTTTTTAGTAAGATGGTCTATTAATCCGAACTCTCCTAAATCAGAAAGACTTGTGCGTTGTGGTGTTTTATCTTCTATCATAATACAAAAGTAGTAAGACTAGTCAAAATATAAGTCTTTAGTTGTTTTAAAGGTGTAGATTAATTCTTCATTAAAAGATGTTCTAGGGTAATCGCATCTATTTTTCCGTCAGGTAAAAGATTGTTTTTTTGTTCGAAACTTTTTATAGCTTCTAAGGTTTCTGTTTTATAGATGCCATCTATTTTTATTGTAAATCCTTGTTTTACAAGTAGTTTCTGAGTTTCGAAAACAAAAGGATTTTTTTGATTTAGTTTAAAAACTTCTTTACTTATATTGTTACGTAAAATATTATAGTGCTTATCGATATTAGCACTATTCTTAAAGTCAGATAAAGAAACTCCTTTGTTTTCAAAATTTTTAATGTCTAAATTGTTAAAGCCTTTAGATTTTAATTCCTTTGATTGTATAAGTGTTTTTTCATAATACTTGACAGTAGCTAATTTTTTTGAATATTTTTCTAAGGCGTATTTAGTTTTAGTATTTTCTTTTTTAGGATTTATTAGGTCAATTTTATTACTGCTCCATTGTAATTTAACAAAGCTGTTAAGTTTGGTTATTGCGTTGTAGTAATTAAAAAGAAAATCTTTGTTGTGGTAGTTGGTGTCTATTTCTTTGTTTTCAATATAAGTGGTTTCAGGACCATTGAAACGCACATAATTTTGGTATTGGTTATATCCAAAAATTAATAAAATTATTATTATTAAAATTAGTAAGAGTTTTTTCATTTTCAAGAAACTTTAAGTAAGGGGTCAAAGATACAAATAAGATAAAAAAAGAGATGTTTTATAAAGGAAGACAAAAGATAAAAAAAGAATAATGTAGCATTTTAAGGTTTTGTAAGAATTAATTGATAAAAAAAGAATGTGCTACATGATAATTTATTGATAATTAGCATTGTGTGTTGTGTAAACTTTATTGATGTGTAAATAATCAGAAAATGTAAGCAAATGCTATAAAAATCTACTTATGTCGTATATTTGCATAACTAATTTACATTATAAATGATTAAAGTTTCTGACATAGCGAAAAAGAAAGTTGTTGAGCTAATGACTGACGAAGGCTTTGATGCTAAGTCAGATTTTGTAAGAGTAGCAGTTAAGAGCGGTGGATGCTCTGGGCTTTCTTATGATTTAAAGTTTGATGATAGTAAAGAAGACGATGATAAAGTTTTTGAGGATAATGGTGTTCGTGTTATCGTAGATAAGAAAAGTTTTTTATACTTAGTAGGAACTACACTTGAGTATTCAGGTGGTTTAAATGGTACTGGCTTTGTGTTTAATAACCCAAACGCAAGTAGAACTTGTGGTTGTGGAGAGAGTTTTTCGTTATAAAAAAAATAAAAAGATGCTTGGTAATTTTAATGCCATTGCAAATATTAAAATATGAATAAGTTTACTGAAGACGATTTAAAGAAGGAATTAGAAACCAAAGAATATGAGTATGGTTTTTATACTGACATTGAGTCGGATACTTTTCCTGTAGGGTTAAATGAAGATGTTGTGCGTGCAATTTCTGCAAAGAAAAATGAACCACAATGGATGACAGACTGGCGAGTTGAAGCATTTCAAATTTGGAGTGCTATGGAAGAACCAGATTGGGCAAATGTGAATTATGACAAGCCAGATTTTCAGGCAATCAGTTATTATTCAGCTCCTAAAAAAGCAGACCCTAATAAGAAATTAGAAGATGTTGATCCGGAATTATTAGCTACATTCGAAAAGCTAGGAATTTCTTTAGATGAGCAAAAGAAACTTACAGGTGTTGCTGTAGATATTGTTGTCGATTCAGTTTCTGTAGCTACTACGTTTAAGAAAACATTGAACGAAAAAGGAATTATATTCTGTTCAATTTCTGAAGCAATTCAAGATCATCCTGAATTAGTAAGAAAGTATATTGGTTCAATTGTTCCAAAAACAGATAATTTTTATGCAGCATTAAATTCAGCTGTATTTACAGATGGTTCTTTTTGTTATATTCCTAAAGGAGTTAAATGTCCAATGGAATTATCAACTTATTTTAGAATTAACCAAGGGGGTACAGGTCAGTTTGAGCGTACTTTGTTAGTTGCTGATGAAGGAAGTTATGTAAGTTACCTAGAAGGTTGTACTGCGCCAAGTAGAGATGAAAATCAATTGCATGCTGCTGTTGTTGAATTGATAGCAATGGACGATGCAGAAATTAAATATTCTACAGTGCAAAACTGGTACCCTGGTAATGCAGAAGGTAAAGGAGGAGTATTTAACTTTGTAACAAAAAGAGGTGTTTGCGAAAAGAATGCAAAAATTTCTTGGACACAAGTAGAAACAGGTTCTGCAGTAACTTGGAAATACCCATCATGTATCCTTAAAGGAGCAAATTCAGTAGGAGAGTTTTACTCAATAGCGGTAACGAATAACTTTCAGCAAGCAGATACAGGTACAAAAATGATTCACTTAGGTGAAAACACAAAGAGTACTATTATCTCTAAAGGTATTTCGGCAGGTAAATCACAAAACTCTTATAGAGGTTTAGTACAAGTTGGCCCTAGAGCAACAAATGCTCGAAATTTTTCTCAATGTGATTCGTTATTAATGGGTAATGAATGTGGGGCACATACGTTCCCTTACATTGAAGCAAAAAATAAGACTGCTCAAATTGAACATGAGGCTACGACAAGTAAAATTGGAGAAGATCAAATATTTTACTGTAACCAACGAGGTATCGATACAGAAAAAGCAATTGCATTAATTGTAAATGGTTTTAGTAAAGATGTATTAAACAAGCTTCCTATGGAGTTTGCTGTAGAAGCTCAAAAGTTATTAGAAATTAGTTTAGAAGGTTCAGTAGGGTAAATTTTAATAAAAAGTTAATTAATGATTGTTATGAAAAATTTAATTTTAAAATCAATTTTAGTATCAGTATTCTCTTTGTTTGCTATTGGGAATATGAATGCTCAAGAAGAAATTAAGCCTCAAATTGAAACTACAGTAGAAGAAGCTGTTAGTGGAGAAGAAAAAAAGACTTGTAAAAAAGGTGATAAGAAGGCTTGTTGTGCAGCTAAAAAAGAAGGAAAAAAAGAATGCACAAAAGGAGAAAAGAAATCTTGTAGTAAAGAAGGAAAGAAAGAGTGTGCAAAAGGCGATAAAAAGTCTTGTAAAGAAAGAGAGAAGAAATGTGCAAAGGGAGAAAAGAAATCTTGTAAAAAAGATGGAGAAAAAGCTTCTTGTAAAAAGGGCGATAAAAAAGCTTGTTGCGCAGCTGATAAAAAGAAAGAAGCTGAAAAAGAATAATTATTCTTACAATGCTTTTACTAGTGTCATTGTTTAAATATTTTAGTTAGTTTTTATGAGAAAAATAGTAGTGCTTTTATGTTTTATTAGTGTTTTTGTTGCTTGTAAAAAAGCAGAAAAAACAAATGTTGATTTAACAGAATCTGTAACGACTAACTCCTTAGAAATAGAAGCAGAATTTATTTATATTCAAGATGCAGCTGTGCTTAAAGGGCAAAGCTTTATTTATGGTGTTGTTTTAGATGATAAAGCAAATGAACTAGCAAAAGAAGTAAAGGCGTATAAAAAGAATAAATACGATATGGTTCCTGTAGTTGTAAAAGGAATTGTAAAACCAAACCCATTAAAAAACGGGTGGAAAGAAGTAGTAGAGATTAAAGAAATTGTAAAAATATCTCCAGTTAAAGAAGATGTTTCACAATCATTTAAAGTAAGTGTAAACCAATAAGGTATATACGGTAGAATACAAGAAAAGAACTAGCTAATGTTAGAAATTAAAGATTTACACGCAAGTGTAGAGGATAAGGAAATTTTAAAAGGTCTTAATTTAAGTGTTAAGGCAGGAGAGGTACACGCTATAATGGGGCCTAATGGAGCTGGTAAAAGTACATTAGCATCTGTTATTGCAGGTAAAGAAGAATATGAAATGACTTCAGGTAATATAGAGCTTGAAGGGGAAGATATTGAAGAATTAAGCCCAGAAGAAAGAGCTCATAAAGGAGTGTTTTTATCATTTCAATATCCTGTAGAAATTCCAGGTGTATCAGTAACAAATTTCATGAAAACTGCTATTAATGAAACACGTAAAGCACGTGGTTTAGAAGATATGCCAGCTCGTGACATGTTAAAGTTGATCAAAGAAAAATCTGAATTATTAGAAATTGATAGTAAATTTTTATCTCGTTCTTTAAATGAAGGTTTCTCTGGAGGAGAAAAGAAAAGGAATGAAATATTCCAAATGGCAATGCTTGAGCCTAAAGTAGCTATTCTAGATGAAACAGATTCTGGATTAGATATTGATGCTTTACGTATTGTAGCAAACGGGGTTAATAAGTTAAAAAGTAAAGACAATGCAGTTATTGTTATTACACACTACCAACGTTTGTTAGATTATATAGTACCAGATTTTGTACACGTTTTACATGATGGTAAAATTGTAAAGTCAGGAACTAAAGATTTAGCTTTAGAGTTAGAAGAAAAAGGTTACGACTGGATTAAAGAAGAGTTAAAAGCATAGTTTGGTTTTCGGGGTATGTAATTTAAAATATTATACGTCCGATAACAGATAATTGAAAACCAAAGAAAATGGAATTAAAAGAAAAATTAGTCTCTTCGTTCTTGGCATTTGAGGAAACAATAGATACCAAAAATGCAATTCACGATACGCGTACGGAAGCTATAAAAAGTTTTGAGGCGTACGGGTTTCCATCTAAGAAATTAGAGGCTTGGAAATATACATCGTTAAAAAGTGTTTTAAAGCACGATTATGCGGTTTTTCCTAAGACAAAAAATACAGTAGAATTTAAAGATGTTGAAAAATATTTTATCAACGATTTAGATACGTATAAAATTGTATTTGTAGATGGTATATACTCATCTCATTTATCTGAGACTACTCATGATAAAATTGATGTTTGCTTAATGTCATCGGCATTAACGCAAGATAGATTTAAAGCTGTAGTTGATGTGTATTATAATGCAATAGCTAAGGAAGATGGTATGGTTGCTTTGAATACTGCTTATGCAAAAGAAGGAGCCTATATTAGTATACCTAAAAATACTGCTGCAGATAAGCCAATACAAATATTGCACTTTTCAACAGGAGCAGAAGGAGCACAATTATTACAACCACGTAACTTAATTGTTGTTGAAGATAATTCAGAAGTGAAGATTATTGAGCGTCATCAAAATTTATCTGATAATAAATCATTTACTAACTCAGTAACTGAAATATATACAGGTAAAAATTCTCACGTTGATTATTATAAGATTCAAAATGATACAGATAACTCTTCATTAGTAGATAATACTTTTACAGAACAACATGGAACATCTGTATGTTCAGTACATACTTTTGCTTTCGGAGGAGAAATAGTTAGAAATAACTTAAACTTCTTTCAAAAAGGAGAAGGTATAGATTCTATCTTAAATGGGGTAACTATTTTAGAAGGGAAATCTCATGTAGATCATAATACCTTAGTTGAGCATCAAGAGCCAAATTGTGAGAGTCACCAAGATTACAAAGGTATTTTCGGTGATAAGTCAACAGGGGTTTTTAACGGAAAAATTATTGTAGAAAAAGAAGCGCAAAAGACAAATGCATTTCAATCAAATAACAATGTATTGTTAAGTGATAAAGCTACTGTAAACTCAAAACCTCAATTAGAGATTTTTGCAGATGACGTTAAATGTTCTCACGGTTGTACTATTGGTCAATTAGATGATAGTGCATTATTTTATATGAGATCAAGAGGTATTGCTGAAAAAGAAGCGAAAGCTTTATTAATGTATGCGTTTGCAAATAACGTATTAGATTCAGTTAAAATTCCGCAATTAAAAGCTCGAATTAATAAATTGATAGCTTTAAAATTAGGTGTTAATTTAGGTTTCGACTTATAAGATATTTTAATAAAATGTAAAAGCCACTTAATGTAAATTATGTGGCTTTTTTTTTGATTAATAAAAAGATATATAGCTATGCAAAATTTAGATTATACATCCATATTTTCAGAACTTTATTCTGAAATAAGTAAGGAAGAAAATACAGGAATAGTGGCGCAATACATTCCTGAATTAAGTAGAATAGACCCAACTAAATTTGGAGTTTCGTTAGTTAATATAAAAGGAAAAAGATCTTGTTTTGGAGATGCAGAAGAAAAGTTTTCTGTACAAAGTATAGCTAAAGTATTGTCTTTAACAATGGCATACGATATTGTTGGTGAAAAATTATGGGAACGTGTAGGTGTTGAGCCTTCCGGTTCTAAGTTTAATTCATTAGTGCAATTAGAATATGAAAAAGGACTTCCGCGTAATCCTTTTATAAACCCAGGAGCATTAGTAATTGCTGATATATTGGTGTCTGAATTAGAAAACCCTAAAGAGGAGTTTTTGAAATTTGTAAATCAATTATGTGTTAGCAATATTGAATATTCTGAAGAAGTAGCTGAGTCTGAAAAATCATGTGCTTATACCAATGCAGCATTAATTAATTTAATGAAGTCTTTTGGTAATATTAAAAATGATATTGATGTAGTAATGGATTTTTATTTCCATTTATGCTCCATAGAAATGACTTGTGTAGAGTTAGCGCAAAGTTTTATGTTTTTAGCCAATGATGGAATTTGTCCGTTAAGCAATACTAAAATTACATCGCCAAGTAACTCAAAACGCATAAACTCTATAATGCAATTATGTGGTTTTTATGATGAGGCCGGAGAATTTTCTTTTAAAGTTGGTTTGCCTGGTAAAAGTGGTGTTGGTGGTGGTATTGTAGTGGTAAGACCACATGAATTTAGTATGGTGGTTTGGAGTCCTAAATTAAATAAAAAAGGGAATTCATTTTTTGGAACAAAATTCTTAGAAGCTTTTACAACTAAAATTGATTATTCTATTTTTTAAGAAGCTTTATTCGTTAACTTTTTAGGTTTTGTTGTTGTTTTTATTACTCATCAAAATCGTAACTTTGTGAATACCTATAAAGGTAAAATTAGCCTATGTTAAATGTTGAAAAAATAAGAGCGGATTTTCCAATTCTTTCTAGAGAAGTAAATGGAAAACCTTTAGTGTATTTTGATAATGCTGCTACATCTCAAACTCCTCAAGTAGTAATTGATGCTATTGTAGATTATTATAGTAATTATAATGCAAATATTCATCGTGGTGTACATACGTTATCGCAAGTAGCAACTGATGCTTATGAAGAGGCGCGCAAAAAGGTGCAATCTCATTTTAATGCAAAGCATTCACACGAGGTTATTCTTACAGCAGGTACAACACACTCAATTAACGTAATAGCAACTGGTTTTACGGCACTTCTTTCAAAAGGTGATCAAATTATTGTTTCTTCCCTAGAGCATCATTCTAATATTGTGCCTTGGCAAATGTTATGTGAACGTACGGGAGCAGAGCTTAAGGTTATCCCGATGACTCAAGAGGGTTCTTTGCAAATGGATGTTTATGAAGAATTAGTTAATGAGAAAACAAAATTAGTTTTTGTAAATCATGTTTCTAATGCATTAGGTACAGTTAATCCTATTGAGTTTATTATAGAGAAAGCACATGCTGTTGGTGCTGCGGTATTAATAGATGGGGCACAAGCAACGCCACATATTAAACCAGACGTTCAAGCATTAGGTGTTGATTTTTATGTAGCTTCAGCACATAAATTATGTGGACCAACAGGGGTTGGTGTTCTTTACGGAAAAGAAGAGTGGTTAAATAAATTGCCACCTTATCAAGGAGGAGGAGAAATGATAGATCAGGTATCTTTCGAAAAAACGACTTATGCAGGTTTGCCGCATAAATTTGAGGCGGGTACTCCTAATATTTGTGGGGGTATCGCTTTTGGAGTTGCTTTGGATTATATGAACGGAATTGGTTTTGATACCATAGCAGCTTACGAAAAAGAATTGTTAGATTATGCTACAGCAGAATTAAAGCAAATAGATGGTTTAAAAATATATGGAGAAGCTGCAGAAAAAACAGCAGTAATATCATTTAATGTAAATGATATTCACCCGTATGATATTGGTAGTATAGTAGATAAATTAGGGGTAGCAGTACGTACGGGACACCATTGTGCACAACCAATAATGGATTTTTATAATATTCCGGGT
>CAZJGP010000056.1:0-10390 GCA_964545595.1 uncultured Flavobacteriaceae bacterium
AAAAAATTAATCTTGTTGGTCCATCTGGAAAAATATTATCTGTAAACTATCCCAACTTCCCATTTATGGGCATATGGTCAAAACCAAAAGCACCATACGTTTGTATTGAACCATGGATTGGTCATGCCGACACTATAAATAGCGATCACAATTTATTTAATAAAGACGGTAGTGTTACTCTTAAACCAAATCAAGATTTTACTGCCAGCTATCAAATTGAAATAGCTTAAAATCTTTTTCAACTTCCCCGCAAAGGTAATACACACAAAAATGAGCTCTAAAAAGAAAATTAACTTAATTTCAGCATTTAAAACAATTATTTGGCCACGAAGAAAACTTGTTTTTATTGGTTTATTATTAATTATTTTAAGCAGGTTAGCTGGTTTAGCTTTACCCTTAGCTAGTAAGTTTTTAATTGATGATGTTATAACAAACAAAGACAAAACCATGTTAAAATGGTTGTTAATAGGTGTTATTTCTGCAATTGCTATTCAAGCGAGCACTGCTTTTTTATTAACAAGAATTTTAAGTGTACAGGCACAATATTTAATCTCCGAATTACGAATAAAAGTTCAAAAAAAAATACTCTCTCTTCCTATCTCTTTTTTTGACAATCAAAAGTCAGGTGCTTTAGTCTCTCGAATAATGAGCGATGTTGAAGGTGTACGTAATTTAATAGGAACTGGATTAGTCCAATTAATTGGCGGTAGTTTTACGGCCATAATATCATTAATTCTGTTATTAAGAATCAGTGTTAAAATGACTCTTTTTGTATTAATTCCTGTAAGTATATTTGGATTTATTGCCTTTAAAGCATTTCAAATAATTAGACCTATTTTTAATAAACGAGCTAAAATTAATGCTGAAGTTAAAGGCCGCTTAACCGAAACCATTGCTGGCGTTAGGGTTATAAAAGGCTTTAATGCAGAAGAGCAAGAAAACACTTCATTTGAAACCGGCGTCGATAGACTTTTCCAGAATGTTAAAAAAAGTTTAACTGCCACTGCCTTAATGAGTAGCTCTTCTATATTCCTTTTGGGGCTTGCCACTACAGGTATAATGGGTTTTAGTGGTTATTCTATTATTGAAGGTTCTATGACTGTTGGTGACTTTTTATCTTTTACTTTATTATTAGGCTTTATGGTTGCCCCTATATTGCAAATGAGTAATATTGGCAGCCAAATTACAGAAGCTCTCGCTGGTCTAGAGCGTACCGAAGAGTTAATGAATATGACCTCTGAAGACGATTTACCAGAACGAACTATTGAATTAAAAGAACTAAACGGAAATTTAAAGTTTGAAAATGTTTCATTTTCTTACGAAGAAGAAAAAACTGTTTTACACAACATTAATTTTGAAGCAAAAAAAGGAACTGTTACAGCTTTAGTAGGCAGCTCTGGTTCCGGAAAATCTACTATTGCTGGTTTAACTGCTACTTTTTTAAACCCGTCAAGCGGGAAGATAAGTATTGACAATACCGATTTAAGTAAAGTTGTATTAAACACCTATCGAAAAAACTTAGGAGTAGTTTTACAAGATGAATTCTTATTTGAAGGAACCATAAAAGAAAACATCATTTTTGCCAAACCTAATGCCACCGAAACCGAAATTAACGAAGCTGTAAAAGCAGGTTATGTTAATGAATTTACAGATCGTTTTGAAAAGGGTTTAGAAACACTTATTGGAGAACGTGGAGTAAAGTTATCAGGAGGACAAAGACAACGAATTGCAATTTCTAGAGCCATATTAGCAGATCCTAAAATTTTAATTTTAGATGAAGCTACTTCAAATTTAGATACCGAAAGCGAAACTCTAATTCAAAAAAGTTTAGATAATTTAATGACCGGAAGAACCACACTTGTTATTGCTCACCGCTTAAGTACTATTAAAAAAGCTAATCAAATATTAGTTATTGAACAAGGTCATATTGTTGAGTGTGGTAATCATAACGAGCTCCTAGAAAAAAAAGGGCGTTACCATGATTTATATACTTATCAAGCTAAGATTTAATTTTTAACAATTTTCTTAACTGTTATTATTTCTCCAAGAATATCAAAAACTTGTAACATATATAAACCTCCTGAAAGACTTCCTAATCCACTTATAGTATCACCTTCTACTCTTGTTATTATTCTACCAGATAAATCAACTAATTGTAAACTTCCAATAATTTGATTCGATGTAGTTGAACTTACGATTACTATATCATTAAACGGGTTTGGAAAAGCACTTACTCCTACTCCGTTATTATTTATTTCTCTAGATAATGTATTAGAATTTGTTAATTCTCATGGTCCTAACACCGTCCATAAACTCCAAGGGAATTCAGAAAAATCAGCTGGAATTTGGTTAAAAGTATACCATTTATTTTCATATAAAACACCTTCAAAAAGAACTCTAGTATCGGCTTGAGCATAAATTACTTCAGGAGACCATTCAGTAACATTTCCACAATTAGTAGTTACCGTTTCTTCAACAATAACCTCTTCTTCTATTACATCAACAACTGTTTCTTCTACTATTTCTTCCTCAACTTCCTCTACAATAGTTTCTTCTATTACTTCTTCAATAACAACTTCTTGTTGAACACCTGCTATAATATTTAACCAGTTTATATTCCAACCTGAACCTGTTGCTATTATTCTTAAAGTTTGTGACCCTTCAGATAATGTAACTGTTCTACTACTGTTTCCCAATCTTGGTAACCACCTGTTGCATTGCTAGATAGTATTCCAATAAGAACATTGTTTTTATAAATATCAAAATTAGCTCCGTTAACTCTAGATGCTAATCTAAATTCAATTGTATAATCACCTTGAGTAGGAATATCTATATTATAATATAAAGAATCATCAACATCAATAAAACCAATATTTTGCCCTAAACCACTATCTGTAGTATCTTCTAATAAAACTCCAGATTGTATTGAGTAATCTTCTGCTTGTATTAAGATGGTATCGGAACAAACACTTCTTCTTCCTGAACATCTACTACACTTTCTAATATTTCTTCAGGAATTTCTTCTGTTTGATCTCCTCCTTCTAAAAAGTTTATCCAATTTATGTTCCACCCTGAACCTGTGGCTACTATTCTAACCGTTTGTTCTCCTTCTATTAAAGAAACAGTTGTAGAAACGGTTTTCCAATTTTGATAGCCTCCTGTTGCACTACTTGAGACACTATCTACAAGTTCACCACCTATAAAAACATCAAAACTAGACCCATTCTCTAATGATGCTAATCTATAATCAATCGTATAAAACCCTGAATTCGGAACATCAATATCATAAATTAAAATATCATTATAAAATAGGTTTAATACTTGTAGACATTACTAAAAAACATTTCATAATAGAGTGTTCAGAAAATATAATATTTAATAAGTTTAAAAAAACAAAAATTGAATGATTACCTTACTATAATAAATGCTATGCAATTAAATACTATATAAAATTAACCCAACACCAATCATAACCCCCATTAATGGTACTAGTTTCTTTCGTTTATTTTTTTCTTTAAAAAGAACACCTCCTAATAACACCGCTATTAAAATTTGACTGCGTTTAATTGCTGAAAGCAACATAATTAAAGCATCTGGGTCTTGTAAAGCCTTAAAATAAAAATAGTCGGCCGATTGTAATAACACACCAACCCCTACAATACTCCATCTAAATTTAAAATTTGCTCTTTTTTCCGGAAACGGAAACCATAAGAAACATAAAATTATAGACAGTAATACTATAACATAAAAGCAAAACCAAAATTGTAATGTTTGCGGAGCTAAATGTTGATATTGAATTAAAAACTTATCATATAAACCACTAGAAGAACCTAAAAAAGTTGCTCCAATAATAGCAAATATCCACTTGTTTGTTTTAAAGTTTATTCCTTCTTTTTTCCCAACTTTAGAGTACAGAAACATCGAAAAAATAATTAAAAAGAATCCTATCCATTGCCAATTATTAGGTTGCTCATGGTAAATAAAAATTGCACCTATAAAAGTAAAGAAAGGTCCAGCTGAACGAATAGGCGTTACAATAGTAATTGGCAAATGTTTTAATGCTTGGTATGCTAAAACCCAAGAACCAGTCATTAACATTGATTTTATTAAAATAAAACCATGTTCTGTCCATGAAAGTGTTGGAATATGAAAACCTATTTCTTTAGACATTTCTGGGGCAAACCTTGACAGAATAAATAAAGGCGCTAAAAAAATAAAACCCGAAAGAGTTGTACCTAAAATTACCGGATATACCTCATTGTTACTAACCGCATGTTTTTTACACAAGTTGTGTAAACCTAAAAATAATGCTGATAACAGCCCTAAATACATCCACATAAGTGCGAAGATAGTTTTTTGCAATAAAACCGACTATTTGTTAGGTACATAATACTTACTATGGCACAAGAATTGATTTTAAACTAACATGCAAAAGCTTTAAGACTAGTAACAGTAGTACTTCAGAATAATTTTGCATTTTTTAACCCAAAATAAAGCTCCCAAAAGGCATATCAAATTGTGTCATTTTGGCAAATACTCCTATATGGCTAAATCTAAAATATTAACATTAGACAATTTGTCACTTCAAGATGTAAATGAAGATGCTGAATTAATACCATTGTTAACCCCTGAAGATGAAGAGGAAATACGTAATGAAGACTTACCAGAAACACTTCCTATACTTCCTTTAAGAAATACGGTTTTATTTCCTGGCGTTGTAATTCCTATTACTGCTGGTCGTGATAAATCTATAAAATTAATTAGTGCAGCAAACTCTGGCGACAAAGTTATTGGAGTTGTTGCTCAAAAAGATGAAACTGTTGAAGACCCAGGTCTTGAAGATATTAATAGAACTGGTGTTGTTGCACGTATTCTTAGAGTTCTAAAAATGCCTGACGGTAATACAACCGTTATTATTCAAGGTAAAAAGCGTTTTCATATTGACGCCATTACCGAAGAAGAACCTTTTATAAAAGCATCAGTTTCAGAAGTTCCTGAAAATAGACCCGATAAAGAAGACAAAGAATTTTCAGCAATAATAGATTCTATTAAAGATCTTTCTTTACAAATTATAAAGAATAGTCCTAATATTCCTAGCGAAGCTTCTTTTGCTATTAAAAACATCGAGAGTAATTCTTTCTTAATAAATTTTGTGTCTTCAAACATGAATTTATCATTACTTGAAAAGCAAGAATTACTAGAAATAAATAATCTTAGTGAACGTGCATTAGCGACACTAAAATATATGAATTTAGAATTTCAAAAGCTAGAGCTTAAAAATGATATTCAAAATAAAGTACAAAACGATTTAAACAAACAACAACGCGACTACTTTTTACACCAACAAATAAAAACAATTCAAGAAGAATTGGGTGGTATTTCTCATGACGATGAGTTAGAAGAAATGCGTAAAAAAGGAAAAGAAAAGAAGTGGGACAAACAAGTAAAAGAACATTTTGAAAAAGAATTGGCTAAAATGCAACGTATGAATCCTCAGGTGGCTGAGTATTCTATACAGCGTAATTATTTAGAGCTTTTCTTAGACTTACCTTGGCAAGTTTACAGTACGGATATTTTTGATTTAAAACGTGCTCAAAAAATATTAGATCAGCACCACTACGGTTTAGAAGATGTAAAAAAACGTATTATTGAATACCTAGCTGTATTGAAATTACGTAACGATATGAAATCGCCAATACTATGTTTATTTGGCCCTCCTGGTGTTGGTAAAACATCGTTAGGTAAATCGGTTGCCGAAGCTTTAGGTCGTGAATACGTTCGAATTTCGTTAGGTGGTTTACGTGATGAAGCAGAAATTAGAGGTCACCGTAAAACATATATAGGTGCTATGCCAGGTCGTATTATTCAAAGTTTAAAGAAAGCTGGTACTAGCAACCCTGTTTTTGTTTTAGATGAAATTGATAAATTGGCAACGGGTAGTCAAGGAGATCCTTCTTCGGCTTTATTAGAAGTTTTAGACCCTGAACAAAACTCAGAGTTTTATGACAACTTCTTAGAACTTGGTTTCGATTTATCGAAGGTAATGTTCATTGCTACTTCAAACAATATGTCTAGTATACAACCCGCTTTACGCGATCGTATGGAAATCATAAATGTTTCGGGTTATACTATTGAAGAAAAAACAGAAATTGGTAAAAAACATTTATTACCAAAGCAATTAAAAGAGCACGGTGTAACTACAGATCAATTAAAAATTACTAAACCAATACTTGAAAAAATAGTAGAAGGATATACTCGTGAGTCGGGTGTGCGTGGTTTAGAAAAGCAAATTGCTAAAGTGGTTCGTTACGGTGCCAAAAACATTGCGATGGAGGAAGAATATAACGAAAAAATCAGTGCTGATGATATCGTTGAAATTCTTGGGCCACCACGTATGGAACGTGACAAATACGAGAACAATGATGTTGCTGGTGTAGTTACTGGTTTAGCATGGACTCGTGTTGGTGGTGATATTCTTTTTATAGAATCTATACTATCAAAAGGAAAAGGACAATTAAGCATTACTGGTAACCTTGGAAAGGTTATGAAAGAATCTTCTACAATTGCTTTAGAATACATTAAGGCTAATGCTGAAAATTTAGGTTTAGACCCCGAAGTCATTGGTAAATACAATGTACATATTCACGTACCTGAAGGTGCTACCCCTAAAGATGGACCAAGTGCTGGTATAACTATGTTAACTTCATTGGTATCATTATTTACGCAGCGTAAGGTTAAAAAGAGTATTGCCATGACTGGTGAAATTACATTACGTGGTAAGGTGTTACCTGTTGGTGGAATTAAGGAAAAGATTTTAGCTGCCAAAAGGGCTAAAATTAAAGAGCTTATTTTATGCGAAGATAACCGCCGTGATATCTCAGAAATAAAAGAAGATTATTTAAAAGGATTAACTTTCCATTACGTAACCGAAATGAGTCAAGTTATAGATATTGCTGTTACTAAGCAAAAAGTAAAAAACGCTAAAAAGCTGTAAGACTTTAACTTCTTAGAATAAAAAACCCTCGAACAATAAATTGTTCGAGGGTTTTTTATGTGCACTATTATAATTTCTGTATTAAGATTCTAAATGAACATCGAGTTATACATATAGGTTTTTAACTTTCTTTTTTAATTACTAAAGACAACAAAAAATACAATAATATAGTTGCTAAAATTCCAACGTAAGTGAATAGTAGAATTAAAATTATTGAAGAAACAATAAGTAAGTAACGCACCCAATTATTCTTAATACTCCAGTCTTTAAATTTTAAAGCAAACAAGGGTATTTCTGCGTTAAGCAAATAACAACTTAAAGCTGTTATTGCTAGTAAAACCCATGTATTAAGTAATAAGCCACTTACTAAACTTTCTGGCTGATATATTTGAATTAAACCAACACTTATAATAAACAACGTATTTGCTGGTGTTGGCAAACCAATAAAAGAACTTGTTTGGCGGGTATCAATGTTAAAATTAGCTAAACGATAACATGAAGCTAAGGTTATTGCAAAACCTAAAAACGACAACCATAGTAACGGATTACTTGTCGTGGTTATATAACTAGAAAACTCATCTGCTATTAAATTTGATTGTTTTAATAACTGAAACATTATTATACCAGGCACCATACCACTAGTAACCATATCTGCCAAAGAGTCTAATTGCAACCCTAACTCACTATTAGCATTAAATAAACGAGCAAAAAAACCATCAAAAAAATCAAAAAATATACCTAATATTGCAAACAGAGAAGCTAAAGTTATTTGATTAGTACAAGCAAAATAAACTGCCAAACATCCTGAAAACAAATTGAGTAAGGTTATGGCGTTAGGTATATTCTTTTTTATGGATATCATGATTGTCAATATAAATGTTATTCCTACAATAATAGGATTGCAAATTAAAGTTTAATATATTACAAAATTGTAACATCTTTACAAAAAAAGAACTTGAATAAAAACATACTTTTTTTAATTTTTTTATGCGCTAATGCAATGGCAATTGCCCAAACAAGAGCTTACTCAAATGAGTTTTTGAATATTGGTGTTGATGCTGCTGCTTTTGGTAAGGCTAACGCTGTAGTTGCTTCAACTGATAATGTTAATGCTGCTTATTGGAATCCTGCTGGTTTAATTAATATTGAAGATAAAGAAATTGCTTTAATGCACGCATCTTACTTTGCTGATATTGCCAATTACGATTATGGTGCTTATGCTACTAGAATTGACGAAAAAAGTGCTTTAGGTCTTTCATTAATACGTTTTGGGGTCGACGATATTTTAGACACAAGGGCCTTATTAGATTCTGGAGGAAATATAGCCACACCAATTAATGATCTACCTACCTTTTCCACTGCTGATTACGCCTTTACTATTTCATACGCACGTAAGCCTTTAAATAAAAATTTTACTTACGGAGTTAATGCCAAAATTATCCGACGTATCATTGGTGATTTTGCTTCTTCATGGGGTTTTGGTATTGATGCCTCTTTGCAGTTTAAAAGTGCTAATAAAAAATGGGATTTGGGAGTAATTGTTAGAGATATCTCTACTAGTTATAACTCTTGGAAAATTGATGATGATATTTTTGACTCACCTGAAGGGGAACAAATTTTAGCTTTAGAGAACCAAGAAGTACCTGAGAAAACTGAAATTACAATACCTAGTGTACAAGCAGGTATCCATCGTGTTTTTGAATTAAAAAAAGACTTTTCTTTAGGTGTTGAAGCTGACCTTAGCGCTCGTTTTATTGAAACCAATGATATTTTTAGTAGTTCGGCCGTGAGTGTTTCTCCTTCTTTAGGTTTTGAATTTAATTATGATAGTTTAATATTTTTACGTGGTGGAGTTGGTAATTTTCAAAACATTGCTCAATTTGATGGTAGCGAAGATTTAAGTTTTCAACCAAATTTTGGGGTCGGTTTTAGTTACCGTGGTATCACTATTGACTATGCTTTAACAGATATTGGAGACCAAAGTGCTGCTATTTATTCTAATATATTTTCTTTAATTGTCGATTGGAGTATTTTTAAGTAACCAACACTCCTTCTCTGTTCTATTTTTTAATAGCAAATGAAGTTTTTAATTCTGCCTTTTATATTGTTAACTCTTTTTTCTTGCCAAAAGAAAAACTTTGAAGAGCAAATTATTAATGAGTTAGGTTTAGATAGAAAAAACATTAAAAACGAATTAATAGTTTCTTCGATTTTTCCTGGTAATGAATCTGAAACTATTTTAGTTATCCCTGAAATTGAAAGCGAAGAAATTGGCTGTTGTTTTGAACTAAATAGCCATATTTTAATACTTAATAGTACTACCGGGAAAATTAAAAACAAGTATTTTGAAAACGCTAAATCAAACAAATGGTTTTCGGATATCCTTACCCTAACGGAAATTACAATTGACACTTTAGGCTACCAAATTTCAAAAAACAATACGGCTTTTGGTATAAAGCTAAAACACTCTAATTTATCTAAAACAGATCCTTTTAATAGCGTTAGCGTTTCGTTATTCATAAAATCAGATAATACTTTAAAAAAGGTTTTAAAAAACTACGACATCTCAGAATTTAATGCTGCAATAAATACTAATTGTACCAGTAAAACTGTCAAAAAAGAAAAGTCATTTGTTATATCAAAAAACAAATCGAAAAATTTGAACAACATAACAGTGTTATCTAAAATTACCAATACAAATAATTATAAAAATTCTAACGGAGATTGTGTATCTAAAACTACAAGCAATACCAAAAACATAACACTTCAATTTAACGGGAAAGTATATAAAAAACATATTAATTTATAATTCCCGCATATTTTAGAACATAAAATATATGTTTACCCTACTCTATTTCCTCTCAAGTAATAAAAACTCGTAATTATAATGTAGTTTTACAAAAAAATAGCGATTTGATAAATTTTGTTTCTGTAGAAAATGTTTCCAAAGCTTTTGGAGAACGTGTATTGTTTGAGAATATTTCTTTTGGTATAAACGAAGGTCAAAAAATTGGTTTCGTAGCCAAAAATGGTTCCGGAAAAACTTCGTTACTAAACATACTTACACTTAGCGACATGACCGATACTGGTCAAGTAGTTTACCGTAAAGGCTTACGTGTTGCTTTTTTACCACAAGAACCCGATTTAGATAATCAACTTACTATTGAAGAAACTATTTTCACAGGAGAAAATGAAAGTTTAAAAGCTATTGCTCAATACGAAAAAGCTTTAGCTAACCCTGACGATGCCGAGGCCTACCAAGCTGCTTTTGACAAAATGGAGCAAGCACAAGCTTGGGATTTTGAAACAGAATACAAACAAATACTTTTCAAATTAAAACTTGATAACTTATCACTTAAAGTGGAATCATTATCTGGTGGACAAAAGAAACGTTTG
>CAZJGP010000057.1:0-15437 GCA_964545595.1 uncultured Flavobacteriaceae bacterium
TTTTTTAGACCACCAACCAGCAAATAATGTAATTAATATTGCTCTAAGTTTTGCTTTTACACCACAACTTAAACAAGCTACTAACTCATTACGGGTATGGTCACTAAACATAATAGCCGATATTATTGTATTAACCTCAAATCCGTAAAGCTTTTTCTTTTTCTTAGAGCATACAGGACATTTTAAGTTTTGAATTTTGTTTAGAAGCAGTTCTTGATCAATATCCACTTAGTGCTTTTTATATTATATAATATGGAAAAGTTAGCTTCCTTTTATAGAAAAACTATTTAATATATCTTCTCCAATTTTTTTAAAATTAGAAAACTCAGAGGTTTCACAAATAAAAGTTAATACATAAGCCTTGTTGTTTTCAATCAAATAATATTGTTCAAATTGTAAGTCAAATATCCCTTTGCCTACCAGAGTAAAGAGATTTATTAAATTCTTTCCCATCTTTTTTAACTCGTTCACTTGAAATAATTTTACAATCAGTAAGCATTGTTGCTATTTGTTTTTTCGAAATTTCAACATATTCGTTAAGTTCAATATTGTATCTTGTTAAGTCTTGTATAATTAAATTTATATTTTCTCTAAAATTATCACTTTCAGAAGTTAATTGGCTGAAAATAATAAACTGGGTTCTCATCTGTCCAGATTTATTTATTTCCCAATTATTTGGATATTTTAGACTATATTCTTTTTCATTCAGATTATTCCATTCTTTCGTTTGTCCAAACACCGAAATAGTGAATAATAGCATAATATGTTAATCAATTTTATTTTCTTCATCTCGTTTTGAATTAAGTAGCTTGAAAAGAGAATATTTCGGCTTTTTACTAAGCCAAATTTACATGTTTTATTTTTTTCTATTCTAAAGCCAAATTGGAAATTTAAAGACCATAAAAAACACAATAAACTCACGATTAAACATCTAAACCTGTATTAGTTATAGCCATCAGGCTATTTTTTCTTCAATGCTTTAATTATTCTTTCCTCATTGATTACAATATCTCTAAATAAAACATAAGGTAAATGAGTGTGTTTAGATGACTTAAACTCTTCAAAAATTCTCATTAAAGAAGAAGCTTTGATAAGGGAAATATTCATTTCCATATCCATTTCACAGTCTGTTATAAAATCATCACTAAATTCAGGAGCAACTAATAATGTTTTAACAACTCTCAATTCATTTTTCTCTGCAAGTTTTTGATAAGCTTTAAGTTGTCGGGAAACAGAGCTAAATTTATTATAACCTCTTTCTTTACTCGTTTTACATTCAACGATTATTATTTCTTTATCCTCAACATTTAAAAGAATATCTATTTGGTCTTTTGTTGTGTTTATAGACTTTTTAAAAGACTCATCAACATTAAAACCAAGTTGTGCAAATATGATTCTTGTTAATTCCTCAAATTTTAAACCTAACTCACTTTCTTTTACTATAATACCATTGTCTTTTAACTCATTTAGATTTCTATAAGCTACATTCTCATAATTTTCTAAGTAAAGATTATCTGCATCTTTATAGTTTTCTAAAATGTTAAGGATATCGTCTCCTCTTTGTCTAATTCCATTTTCTTTAATGAACTTTGTTAAATCTTCTTTTACAATTAAATCAAGAATATCTCTTGGCTTTATATTGTAGTCTAAAAGGAAATTAGCATTTAAAACAAATTCATCTTGAAGTTCAAATTGATTTTTTAATTGTTTATTAAGCTTAGGTAATGATTCATTTAATTCTGTAACCATTTTTTCAAAACCATCTAAAGAAATCCCAATTTTATCATCTTTTTCAATAGTTTCGAAATGATTAATTAAACTACTAATTTTATCATCTAAAGTACTACCTTTTAAAGAATTGATATTTAAACCTTTTTCACATAGTTTAGAAAGCTCTTTTTTCTTTTCTGTTAATGTTGTTCCTTCTTTGTGAATATCAAATTCAAGTATACCTTTAAAAGAAACTCCTTCTTTTATTATTTCTTCAATTTTTTCTGGTTGACTTAATTTTCTGTCAATATTATGGATTTTAGCAACTTGATTTATGGTTGGTTGTCTCATAATTTTTAAAGTTCGTCTTAAAAATTTATCAGCTACTTCCTTTTCTCTTAATTCTCTTAAAAGTCTTACCATTTCATCTGCAACATAAATTTTATTTTCTTTTTTAGAATAAAAGAGAACCCCTATATTTTTTAAACTATTTATTATGTTTATAATCTCTCCTTTTTTTATTGGTAGGATTGAATAGTTTATAAGTTTAGTTTCTTCCTGAGACAAACCTAATTCTTTCGAAAGTTTAATAAGAATAGAAAGTTCGTCTAATGTTATTTTAGCTTCTCTATTGTTTGACAAATCATTATTGTAAGCAGTTTCTAAGCAAGATTTATATATTTTATAATCCCTTTTTCTGTTATCTGGCAGTTCTGTTTTTTCATTTTCTAAATCTGATTTTAAGCTTTTTAATTTTGAATTTAAATGTTTCAGCTCATTATCATAAAGTCTTGAAAACCAATCTTGGTTCATTATACAGTTTCCATCACGAATTATTATATCAACTAATATGTCTAATTGAGAAGAAGTGTCTTGAAATTCTGATTTTAAATAACTCAAAAATTCTGATTGTGTAAGAGAAAATATTTTAGAAATATTTTGACTGTCTACAGATTTAAGTCCTTTGTCTGCATCACTTAAAATTTTGTCAATTTCTTTCGAGTTTTTTGGTTTATTCGAAATGATATTGTCTATTACTTTTATAAAAGAGTTTTTTTCTAACGAACCCAATTTGTCCAATATTTTAGTTAGTTTCATACTTTTTATTTTGGTTTTATAGCTGATTTATCTTTGTTATTCAAATTCGTCTATTAGCTCTTTTATTTTCACTTATCCATTATGAGTTTCAAACATTAAATACGAAACTTAAAAACAACTAATAAACTCCCCTACTTCCCAGCTCCTTTAAAATTCTGCTCTTTATTACTAAACAACACATTGAACGTGGTTAAACTTCCGTAAATACGTGTTAAATACTGCTCTAAATCAATTTTATCTTGATCTTCTAGGGTTTTAGAACTATTAATTTTTTGCTCCATAACACGTACTCTATCACGTACCATTACTATTTTATGAAAAAATGTATTTATAGGAATTTCTTTAGATGCCATTGTAGGGTCTTTAGGTTTTAACTCTATCGTTCCTCCTTTCCATTTTTCAGCTAAAGGCACTATTTCCGATATATCGCTATACTTGTGTAATAGTTTTTTGAAAATTTGTTCTACTTCAAAAAAACTTACCGTATCTACCTCATCTTCTACAGCTTCAATTACTTCAAAATCATCGTTAACATCAATGGTTTCTAATCCATTTTCTATAAAGGTTACCCAGTATTGTTTAGCTGTAACATTAGTTACTACCCCTACTCCGTATTCTGAATGTTTTATTCTTGAACCTATTCCTAAAATCATGTATCTATTTAATTATGTTATTAACTGATTATAAGTATACTACAAATTTTAACATTTCACAATTATTTTAATTTAACAACCTAAAAATGCTCCTTTTCTATGTAAATAAATGCCCTGTAAAGAAATAAGTATATAAAGGACTAAATAACTACCTTTAGAGCGTTGAAAAATATTATGCAAAATACAGAGAATAGCATACACGTTCAAGGCGCACGTGTGCACAACTTAAAAGATATTGATGTTACCATACCTCGTGACAAACTAGTTGTTATTACTGGTTTATCTGGTTCGGGTAAATCATCATTAGCCTTTGATACCATTTACGCTGAAGGGCAACGACGTTACATTGAAACTTTTTCTGCCTATGCAAGACAGTTTTTAGGCGGTTTAGAGCGCCCCGATGTAGATAAAATTGATGGTTTATCTCCTGTTATTGCCATTGAACAAAAAACTACCAGTAAAAGTCCTCGTAGTACTGTTGGTACTATTACCGAGATTTATGATTTTTTACGTTTACTCTTTGCTCGAGCTAGTGATGCTTATAGGTACGAAACAGGCGAAAAAATGATTAGTTACTCCGATGAGCAAATAGCCGAATTAATTACTACTGATTTTGATGGCAAGCGCATTAATATTGTTGCTCCCGTTGTACGTTCTCGTAAAGGACACTACAGAGAGCTATTTGAACAAATTGCCAAGCAAGGTTTTGTAAAAGTTCGAGTAGACGGCGAAATTACTGACATTACCAAAGGTATGAAGCTCGATCGTTACAAAACACACGATATTGAAATTGTAATTGATCGTTTACAAGTTAGTACCGATGAAGACGGGCAAAAACGTTTAGCCGAAAGTATTAAAACTGCTATGTATAATGGCGATGATGTTTTAATGGTAGTTGAGCATAAAGCGGAAAAAGGACGTTATTTTAGTAGAAATTTAATGTGCCCCTCTTCAGGAATATCGTACCCCAATCCGGAACCTAATAATTTTTCGTTCAACTCGCCAAAAGGAGCTTGCCCAAACTGTAACGGTATTGGTACTTTACACGAAATTAATTTAGATAAAATTATTCCTGATGATAGTATCTCTATTAAAAATGGAGGATTAGCACCGCAAGGACCTTATAAAAACAACTGGATTTTTAAACAATTAGAGCTTATAGCCATGCGCTATGATTTTACTTTAATGGATCCTATTAGTAGTATTTCTGCAGAAGCGAAAGAAATTATATTACATGGTGGTAAAGAAAAATTTACCGTAAACAGCAAAGAACTTGGTATTAAACGCAGTTATAGTATCGATTTTGAAGGTATTGCTTCATTCATAGAAACCACTTATCGAAATAGCGATTCAACATCGCTAAAGCGTTGGGCTATGGACTATATGGACTTAGTAAATTGTAGTAGCTGTAACGGAACTCGTCTACAAAAAGAAGCTTTAAATTTTAAACTTAACGGAAAAAATATTGCCGAATTAGCCAATATGGATATTCTGGAAATTAAAGCTTGGTTTGACGATTTACCAAATCATATTTCGGAAAAACAACAGCAAATAGCCAGTGAAATTATCAAAGAAATTAGCACTCGATTACAATTTTTAGTAGATGTTGGGTTAACGTATCTTTCTTTGAATCGTAGTAGTAAGTCTTTATCAGGTGGAGAAGCTCAACGTATACGTTTAGCTACACAAATTGGATCGCAATTAGTTGGTGTATTATATATTTTAGATGAACCTAGTATTGGTTTACATCAACGCGATAATGAAAAATTAATAAAATCATTAGTACAATTACGCGATATAGGAAACTCTATTATTGTGGTAGAACATGATAAAGATATGATTGAGCAGGCCGATCATGTTATTGATATTGGTCCACATGCAGGTCGTTTTGGTGGACAAATAATTAGCGAAGGTCCTCCAGTAGAATTAAACAAACACAATACACTTACTGCCGATTACCTTAGCGGGAAAAAAGAAATTGCTGTACCTAAAACACGTAGAGAAGGGAACGGAAAAACACTAAGCCTAAAAGGTGCAACAGGTAACAACCTTAAAAACGTAAGTATTGATATTCCTTTAGGAAAAATGGTAGTGGTTACAGGAGTTTCTGGTAGTGGAAAATCTACTTTAATAAACGAAACCCTATACCCTATTTTAAATGCCTATTACTTTAACGGTGTAAAAGTTCCAATGCCATACAAAAGCATTGAAGGTCTTGATCATTTAGATAAAGTAATTGACATTAACCAGTCGCCAATTGGTAGAACACCCCGCTCTAACCCTGCAACATATACCGGTGTATTTTCTGAAATACGAAATCTATTTGCTATGACTCCTGAAGCTATGATTCGTGGTTACAAACCTGGTCGTTTTAGTTTTAATGTAAAAGGTGGTCGTTGCGAAACTTGTCGTGGTGGTGGTTTACGTGTTATCGAAATGAATTTTTTACCCGATGTTTACGTAGAGTGTGAAACTTGTAATGGTAAACGTTTTAATAGAGAAACCCTAGAAATTCGTTATAAAGGAAAATCTATTTCGGATACTTTAAACATGACAATTACCGAGGCTTGTGAGTTTTTTGAGCCTATACCAAAAATTTACAGAAAGCTAAAAACAATTGAAGATGTTGGTTTAGGCTACATTACTTTAGGGCAACAGTCTACTACCCTTTCTGGTGGAGAAGCGCAACGTATAAAATTAGCATCGGAACTTTCTAAAAGAGATACCGGTAATACTTTTTATATTTTAGATGAACCCACAACAGGGCTTCATTTTGAAGACGTTCGAGTACTTATGAATGTTTTGACCGATTTGGTAGACAAGGGAAATACCGTATTAATTATTGAGCATAATATGGATGTTATTAAGCTTGGTGATTACATTATAGACATTGGACCTGAAGGAGGAAAAGGTGGCGGAAAAGTAGTTGCCAAAGGAACTCCGGAAGAAGTTGCCAAATCTAAAAAGAGTTTTACTGCTAAATTCTTAAAAAAAGAATTAAAATAATATACTAATATCAGTAACAAACGATAATTTATATCGTTATTACAATTAAATCATATAAATTTTGACAAACGAACAACACTACAAAAGCTGGAATGAAATAAAAACTAACGATTCTTGGGCTTTATTTAAAGTAATGGGCGAGTTAGTAAATGGGTTTGAAAAAATGAGTGCCATTGGCCCTTGTGTTTCTATTTTTGGTTCAGCACGTACTAAAGAAGACCATCCTTTTTACCAACTTACAGTTGATGTTGCTGAAAAAATAGGAAAAAGTGGTTATGGTATTATTACAGGTGGTGGCCCTGGTATTATGGAAGCTGGTAATAAAGGAGCTCATAAATCAGGTAGTACATCAGTTGGTTTAAATATTGAATTACCTTTTGAACAACACGATAACCCTTATATAGATAACGGTAAAAGTATCAATTTCGATTACTTTTTTGTTCGTAAAGTAATGTTTGTAAAATACTCACAAGGTTTTGTAGTAATGCCTGGTGGTTTTGGAACTTTAGATGAACTTTTTGAAGCTATTACATTAGTACAAACACATAAAGTTGATAAATTCCCTATAGTATTAGTAGGAACTGATTTTTGGAGTGGCCTTTTAGATTGGATTAAAAACACTTTATTAGAAAAATTCGGAAATATTAGTGCTAAAGATTTAGACCTAATTCATTTGGTAGATACTCCTGATGAGGTTGTAGCTGTTTTAGACGATTTTTATAAGAAAAACAACTTCAGTCCTAATTTTTAATTGCTAAAATTTGCTCAAAAAACTCTTATTTTTAATAATCACATTAGTTAGCTTCTATGCAAATGGACAAACTAATTCTTTTATTGAAGTAAGACTTAATGATGAAGAGAAGTTACTAACCATTACACAAAAAATGGAGTACTTTAATTCCTCAAAAGACAGTTTAACTGAAATTCAGTTGGTCGATTGGGCTAATGCTTTCTCTAACAAAACTACTCCGCTAGCTAAACGTTTTAATGAAGATTATCGTAGAGCTTTTCATTTTTCAGCTGCTGATGAGCGAGGTGGAACAGATATTTATGATTTAAAATCGAATAACAAACCTTTAAAATGGAATCGATTAAAAAATCATCCTGATATTGTTAGTATAGCTTTAGAGAAACCATTAGCCCCAAATGACAGTATTACATTTAACATAAAGTACAATGTAAAAATTGCTGACAAAAAATTCACTAACTATGGTTACGGCAATAACGATAGTTATAAATTAAGATATTGGCATTTAGCTCCTGCCTTATACACTGATAAATGGGTTTCACAAAGCCATTTGAACCTTAATGATTTTACTGCTGATTATTGCAATTATACAATTACATTAAAAACTAGTGATAAAAAGGTAATAGAAAGTAATATAGATATCAAGAAAATTACTAACGAAAAATCTAATTACACTTATAGTCTTGCTGGTAATTATGTATCGAACATTATACTTTACTTAGATTCTAAAAAATTAAAATTCACGACTACTAAAATTCAAGAAACAAAAGTGGTTTCTGACATTCCTTTTGATCGCATTAAAAAAGATTCTGCAGATGCAGCTTTAAAAAAAGTATTCCATTTTGTTACCGACTATTATGGTGTGCCTTCACAAGAAAAGTTAGTTTTAGATTATTCTGAATATAAAAAACAACCTGTTTATGGCTTTAATCAATTGCCTAAGTTTTTAAGACCTTTTAGTAAAAGTTTTCAATATGAAATAATTAGCCTAAAGCAAATGACTCGTGCTTTGGGTAAACAAAATTTTAAAACAAATTTGCGTACCGAGCAATGGATTACCGATGCTTTGCAGGTCTATGTTTTAATGAAGTACGTAGACACGTATTACCCAGATAGTAAACTTGCAGGAAGATTACATAAAGTATTTGGTATTCGTTGGTTTCATGGAACACAAATTCCATTTAATGAACAATATTCCATTGGTGCCAAAAATATGGCTGCACGTTTTTTACAGCAAAAAATAACTACCCCAAAAGATTCCCTTTTAAAGTTCAATTATAATTTATCGAACCCATATACGGCAGGAATGGGTTTAAATTATTTAGAAAGTTATACCAATAACGAAAACTATATAAAATCTAGCTTTCAAGAACTTACTACAACCAAGCATTTACGCTATTTAGAGGGAAAAGATCTATTAAACATATTAAAGAAAAACACAAATGAAAATATTGATTGGTTTACGAATGGCTTTTTAAACGGCAATAAAATTATCGATGTTAAAATAAAAAAAATAAAACGTACAAAAGATAGTATTAAGGTTACTCTTAAGAACAATGGAAAAGCACTGCCTATTGCTGTAACTGGTTTAAAGGATAAGAAAAGTATTTCTTCTAAATGGACACCTGTATTTACCGATACAACAAGTTTAACCTTTGAAAAAAGTGCATTTGACGAATTTATAATTGATAACAATAAGTTATTACCTGAGGTTAATAGAAGAAATAACTACCACAAAATAAAAGGCTTATTAAATAAAAAACTACAGATTAGACTTTTACAAGATATTGAGAACCCTAAGTATCATCAAATTTTTGCTACTCCGGACTGGAGCGTTAATGTTTATGATGGTTTATTGGTTGGGAGTACATTCAATAACAAGTCGTTTATTAGAAAAAATTTGTTTTTAAGCATTGCTCCAAAATATGGTACACGTTCTAGAAAGTTATTAGGGTCTGTTAATGCATCGTACACATATCAATTTAAAGAAAGTGGCTGGTATTTATTAAGAGGTTCTATTGGAGCTCGAACTTCTAGTTTTTCAGAAGATTTACTTTTTAGAAGCTTTACTCCTACCTTAAGTTTAAGATTTAGACCAAAAGACTTACGAAATAATTTAAACCAATCTATTAGTGTAAGGTATACTTCTATTCAAAGAGATGAAAGCCCTAATGTAGAACTTCCAACACCTAACTACAATGTATTAACTGCTAAATACACGCATAACAATTCTTACTTTGATAAAGGAATTGGTTATGGTGTAGAGTTTAGACAGTCTAAAGATTTCAACAAACTAATTGCTACTTTTAATTATCGTAAACTATTCTTAAACAATCAACAAATAAACTTACGATTATACGCTGGTACATTTTTAAAAAATAATACTATTGAAGATAACCAAGACTTCTTCAGCTTCGGGTTAGATAAACCAACTGATTATTTATTTCAATATGGTTTTTTAACACGAGATGATGATGGTAGTTTAGCTAGTCAACAATTTATTACTTCCGAAGGTAACTTTAAATCAAGGTTAAACACCCGTTTTGCTAATGAATGGATTACTACTGCTACTTTAGAAACCAGTATTTGGAAATGGATTAATGCATATGCTGATGCTGGCTGGTTAAAAAACGAAGGCTCAAGTGCTATATTTCAATATGATACAGGTATAAAATTAAACTTAGCACAAGATTATTTTGAATTGTTTTTTCCTTTACAGTCCTCTATCGGTTTTGAACCTAAATTAGATAGTTACGAAAAACGAATTCGTTTTAAACTATCTCTTAGTTTTACCACATTGACAAAATTATTCACAAGACAGTGGTATTAATGTAATAAACAGTTGTTAATCATGAATTCATGAGTTGTTAAAGCCATATAAAAACAGTATTTTTGCGGATAAGTAATTTCTTATATGAACACAAGTCAAAATACTCTCCAAGACACTAATTTAACATTTAATGATTTTAAGAATCAGGTTTTAGACGATTATCGTTTAGCTTTCTTAAGTAGAGAATGCAGTTTAGTTGGCCGAAGAGAAGTATTAACCGGGAAAGCTAAGTTTGGTGTTTTTGGTGACGGTAAAGAACTTCCGCAATTAGCATGGGCTAGAGTTTTTCAAAAAGGTGATTTTAGATCAGGTTATTACCGTGATCAAACATTTATGTTTGCCAAGGGAGTTTATAAAATTTCTGATCTTTTCGCTGGTCTTTATGCTTATACCGATATTAAAGAAGAACCTCTTTCTGCCGGAAGGCAAATGGGAGGTCATTTTTCTACACATAGTTTAAATGAAGATGGTTCTTGGAAAAACCTAATGGAACAATACAATTCTAGTTCTGATATTTCGCCAACTGCTGGTCAAATGCCACGATTATTAGGATTAGCACAAGCTTCTAAGATTTATAAAAACATTCCTGAATTAAAAAACCATAAAAACTTTTCTAATAACGGTAACGAAGTTGCTTGGGGAACCATTGGTAACGCAAGTACGAGTGAAGGTTTATTTTTTGAAACCATAAATGCTGCTGGAGTTTTGCAAGTTCCAATGGTGGTTAGTATTTGGGACGATGCTTACGGTATTTCAGTACATAACGAACATCATACTACTAAAGAAAGCATTTCGGCTGTTTTACAAGGTTTTCAACGTGATGGTAAATTAGATGGTTTTGAAATTTTAACGGTAAAAGGTTGGGATTATCTTGCCTTGATTAAAACTTATGAAAAGGCTGATAAAATAGCACGTGAAGAACATGTTCCTGTTGTTATTCATGTAACAGAGTTAACACAGCCTCAAGGGCATTCTTCTTCGGGTTCTCATGAACGTTACAAGAATGAAGAGCGCTTACAGTGGGAAAGAGATTTTGATTGTAATAAAAAGTTTCGCGAATTTGTTCTTCAAAGTAATATTGCTACTGAAGAGGAATTAAAAGAAATTGAACGAGAAATAAAAAAACAAGTACGAGAAGAAAAAAATGCTACTTGGAAAAAATTTATATCTGTAGTAATTAACGAGCAATTAGATGCGCTTACTTATTACAAACCTATAATTGAAAAAAGCACACGTAGTGTTTTTATAAAGTCAATTGTTGAAGACTTAGAAAACAAAAACCAACCAATAAGAAAAGATATCTTAGAGGCTGGTAGAAAAATACTTCGCTACATAGCACATGAAGATTTTCCTGAGAAAACGGCAATGGTTAATTGGTTAAACAATTACCAAGAAGGTTTAAAACCAAAATTCAGTGCTTTTTTATACAACGAAAGCCCAACTGCTTTAGTTAATATAGACGAGGTTAAACCTGAATACACTAAAAACGCTCCTTTAGTTGATGGTCGAATTATCCTTAGAGATAATTTTGATAAGATATTTGAAACTATACCTGAAGCATTAGTATTTGGAGAAGATACCGGAAAAATTGGAGATGTTAATCAAGGTTTAGAAGGATTACAAGATAAATATGGAGAGCTTCGTGTTGCTGATACCGGTATACGTGAGCCTACCATTATTGGTCAAGGAATTGGAATGGCAATACGTGGTTTACGCCCAATAGCCGAAGTACAATATCTAGACTACATATTATATTGTCTACAAATATTAAGTGACGATTTAGCAACATTACGTTACCGCTCATTTAACAAACAAAAAGCACCTTTAATAATTAGAACCCGTGGTCACCGATTAGAAGGTATTTGGCACTCAGGTTCACCAATGGGTGGTTTAATTGGTTTATTAAGAGGTATTCATATTCTAGTACCTAGAAACATGACCAAAGCTGCTGGTTTTTATAATACTTTAATGGCTAGCGATGAACCTGCTTTAGTTATAGAATGCTTAAACGGTTATCGTTTAAAAGAAAAATTACCAAGTAATATTGGAGAGTTTAAAACACCCATAGGTATTGCTGAAATTGTTAAAGAAGGTAAAGATATTACTCTAGTTTCTTATGGTTCTACTTTACGTTTAGTAGAGCAAGCAGCTAAAGAGTTATTAATAATGGGTATTAACGCTGAGGTTATTGATGTACAATCTTTAGTACCATTTGATTTAGAACACCTAATTGCTCGAAGTGTAGCAAAAACTAACAGAATACTTATTGTAGATGAAGATATGCCTGGTGGAGCTACCGGCTATATTTTACAACAGGTAATGGACGAACAAAATATTTTCCAATATCTAGACAGTGCTCCACAAACATTAAGCGCACAACCACACCGCCCTGCTTTTGGAACAGATGGTGATTATTTTAGTAAACCTTCGGCTGATGATATTTTTGAAAAAGCTTATGAAATTATGCATGAAGCTAATCCTTCTAAATTTCCTAAACTTAGATAAAATTAAATAATGCTATATAAATGAAAAGGAGCCTACTAAATTAGTAAGCTCCTTTTTATTTATATCAATACCCCTATTTTTAATATTATAGTTATTTTTAAATATGGATACTTCTAAAAAAACAGACTTAGCACTTTGGAAAGCTTTTTTACCAATAGTTGCATTAATACTAATTTTATTTTTTAATGTGGTTTTTGTTTTTGGTGACGACGCTTTAAGCGGAAGTAATCAATTCATTTTACTATTTGCTTCAGGAATTGCAATGCTTATTGGTTTCTCTGAAAATGTTCCTTTTTCAGAAATGATAACTTCCATAAAACAACAATTAAGCGCTACCAGCGAAGCTTTATTAATTTTATTAATGGTAGGAGCTTTAACCGGAACTTGGCTTTCTAGCGGAATAATACCCACAATGGTGCTCTATGGCTTAAAGATATTAAATGCAGAAATTTTCTTAGTAGCCTGTGTTTTAATTTCAATAATTGTATCTATTTCTACAGGTAGTTCTTGGACAACTAGCGCCACTATTGGTATTGCTTTAATAGGAATTGCTAAAACACTAAACATTCCTGTTGGAATGGCTGCAGGTGCTATATTATCTGGTGCTTATTTCGGTGATAAACTTTCTCCTTTATCAGACACAACAAATTTAGCAGCCTCTATAGCTGGCACTAATTTATATACACATATTAAATATATGTTATGGACCACAATACCTTCTATAGTAATAACAATTATATTTTTTACAATTGCAGGTTTTACAATAGATACTACTAATGTAGTAACCCAAAACTCTTTCGCTACCGATATAAAATCAGTATTTAATATATCGGGGTGGTTGTTATTAATACCACTTAGCGTTCTGTTTATGATTATCAAAAAAGTTCCTCCTTTAATTAGTTTATTTATAGGAGCTTTATTAGGTGGATTAGCTACATATGTTTTTCAACCACAAATACTCTTACTTATTACGAACAGTGAACACCTTAATTTTATATCTATTTATAAAGGAATCTTGATTGCTTTAACAGAGAGTGTTAATATTCCTACAACAAACCCTTTATTACAAGATTTATTTAGTTCTAGTGGTATGCAAGGAATGCTTGGTACTATTTGGTTAATTATTTGCGCTATGGTTTTTGGTGGTGTTTTACAAGCTATAGGAGCTTTAAAAAAAATTAGTTCTTCTATATTAAATGTAGCAAAAGGTACTGCTGGTTTAATAGGAAGTACCACTGGTATTACTTTAATTACAAACCTTAGTGCTAGTGATCAGTATTTATCTATTGTAGTACCTGGAAAAATGTTTAAAGAAGCTTATAAAGATCAAGGTTTAGCTCCTGAAAACTTAAGTAGAACCTTAGAAGATTCTGGTACTGTAACCTCTGTTTTAATTCCTTGGAATACATGTGGTGCTTATCATGCAAAAACACTAGGGGTAGATGTAAGTCAGTTTGCTATATTTGCAATATTTAATTGGTTAAGTCCTTTAATCACTCTGATTTTCGCTGTTTTAAAATTAAAAATTAAACCTTTAGAAACTAATTAATGTTATTAAAAAAAGTAATATTCAACTTACCTTTGCATTAAAAAAATAATCATGGACATAATTAAAAGCTTAGAATGGAGGTACGCTTCTAAAAAATTTGATAATACTACCATTATAAGTGATGATAAAGTAGCTAAACTTTGTGAAGCTTTTAACCTTACTGCTACTTCATATGGCTTACAACCATTAAAATTGATTGTTTTAAAAAACAAAGAATTGCAATTAAAAATGCAATCAGCAGCTTTTAACCAATCACAAGTTTCTACAGCTTCTCATGTTTTAATTATTTGTATAGAAAAGACTATTGATAAAGCTTTTATTGATGCTTATTTTGAGCAAATGAGAAAAATACGCCCAAACCAAGAGGATGGTATTTCTAGCTATCAAAAAGTACTTACAGAACGTTTTGAAAACAAATCAAATGAAGAACTAAAGTTATGGGCAACTAAACAAGCCTATATTGCTCTAGGAAATTTATTAACTGTTTGCGCTGTAGAACAAATTGATACTTGCCCTATGGAAGGTTTCCTTCCTTCTGAAGTAGATAGTTTATTAAAATTAGATGATAAAAACTTATCATCAGTACTTTTATTACCTATTGGTAAACGCGATAAAAACGATATAGGAGCTAATGAAGAAAAAGTAAGAAGACCTTTATCTGAGATAATTGAGACTATTTTTTAGATTTTTTTTATATTGGCAAGAAATTTGTTAAATACTGAATAGTAATATTCATATATAACTATTTAAATTTAAATATTAAACCCTTATTAATTTGCCCTAATTAAAGGATTAAACATTTATTTAATTATGAAAAAACTCTTTTTTAGCCTACTTATCTTATTGTCTTATACTAGTTATTGTCAAGACCTTTATTGGGAAACTGACTTAACAATTGCTAAAGAAAGAGCTGCTCAAGAAAATAAGCCTATACTAATGTACTTTACAGGTAGTGATTGGTGTTCTCCGTGTAAACAATTAAAAGCGGACTTTTTTGAATCTGATAAATTTAAAGAAAAAGCAGATTCTCTGGTGTTATTAATGATTGACCTTCCCTTTAGACAAGATATAATAAGCGAAGAGCAACGTAAGAAAAATAAGACTATAAGTAAGAAATTTAATAAATCTGATTCTTTTCCTAATATTGTTGGTATGAATTCTAAAGGAAAAGTTATTAATAATATATCAGCATATAGCTCTTTAAGAGATACTACATTACATTTTAATTTCTTAAACAACTTATTATTAAATTAATAAGCAAAAGTACTACCCAATAAAAAAGCCTTCTTTTAAAAAAGAAGGCTTTTTTATTGGGTATAGTACCGAACTGTATAGTAG